>CAYVCJ010000050.1:0-7133 GCA_964450165.1 uncultured Dehalococcoidales bacterium | reverse complement strand
GGTATGTGCAGCTCGGCGAGGTTGACCTGCCTCTGTGGCGCGACTTCGGCGATATTTTGCTCACCGATCAGGAAGCCAGCGACGGCGGTTCGACGTAGACGCAGCGTGAGCCCGGTGCTCCTCGACGCGTCTAACTAAAGTTTTGCTATAATGACACAACTTCGAAAATCCTGAAGAGAGACCTGCAAAATCAAAAACAAGCTGGAAATGGAGGTGATTTGAATGGAAGACAAGTATGCTGAAAGACCGTGGCGTAAACTTCAGGATTTAGTATGCCTGCCCGAGACGTTAACATATCCCGAAATGACCTACACCGCATTTCATGTGTATGAACCGGCAAGAAAGTATCCTGACAATTTAGCCGTGGTTTACATGGACTATGAGATGACATTTAAGGAATTGAAGGACCATGTAGATAGATTTGCCACGGCACTATCGGATATGGGCATAAGTAAGGGAGATGTAGTGGTAACCGCCATGGTATCGTCAATACAATTCGTCATCGCTGACCTGGCTATACCTGCAATTGGAGGGATACATGCACCGATGAGCATATTGGATTCGGTGGATGATCTGGTGGACAAATTCAACCTTATGAAACCCAAAATGGTTATATGCACTCATTCGAACATAAAGGAAAGAGATATAGTGGATAAGGTAAAAGAGGTCGCAGGGAAAACCGGGGTAGGAACCATAATAGTGACAAAGGCAGAAGATTACTCCTCGAACCCTCCACCGCATGAGGCAGAGGAGGGAATAATCTGGTTCACCGACTTAATCCACAAATATCCTCCAAATCCACCGAAGGTTGAAATAGATATTAAAAAGGATGTAGCAATGGTGCTGTTTAGCGGAGGGACAACAGGCACTCCCAAAGCATGCATGTATCCCCACTCCAGTTTAATTGGAACCGCAGTGAATACCCATGCCAATATTACGGCACCGTGGTTTGCCAGTTTGTACGAGGGGCTTCTCAGGATAATCGTACCCGTGCCACCGTTTCACATTCACGGACACCACTCAGTAATTGGACAGCTTGGCTATGGATACACGGTCCTACTGCAAAAAGACCCCAGGGATTACCAGGAAACCCTTAGATTGATTAAGAAATATCATCCCGTGATGAGCATAGGAGTTCCCACTCAATTTATGAGATTAGCCAAAGCAGAAGGGGCTGAGGATATCGGGTTAATGGGACTTTCCTCGGGAGCTCCATTACATGAAGACACAGAGAGAGAGTTCAAGGAAAAGACCAAAGGCGGAATCGGGCAGGTTTTCGGACCAACAGAAGTTGGTGGAACTGGAACTATTATAGCGATGGCCGATATGTACCGTCCCGGCCTGGGAAGCTATGAAGCGGTTGGCATGTTATTTGGTTCGCTGAAGAAAGCTCTTGAAATGCCAGCCGTTCAAATGTTCATGAGGACCTTAATGGAGGCTATCGGCCCGGATGATGTAGGCAGGGTACTAACCAGGATGACGACAATGTCAGCTCCACCGACTCCCACTGAACCTGAACCTGAAAAAGAAGAAAGAGGGGTTTCCATTGGAATTGTCAGTGTCGATTGCGACATAAAAATCACTGACCTGGATAGTGGCGAAAAAATGCCGATATCAAGAGTGGTGAGGGAAAAACTGAGCGGAGAATTATGGATGAAAGGTCCTGGCAGGATGTCGGGGTTCTGGCCCAATCCTGGTTCGGGAATTGATGAAGAGGGCTTTATTCGTACCGGAGACGTTGCCACTGTGGACGACACGGGGCACGTTTATATTGTCGACAGGGTAAAGGATATGGCGCTGGTCAGCGGATTTGACGTTTACACCGGAGAAGTAGATAAGGTGCTATCATCATATCCTGGAGTGGCTGAGGCTGCCACGATAGGGGTTCCTGACCCCGAAAAACCAGGCAGCGAGAGGATAAAGGCTTTTGTTGTTCCCTTGCCGGAGTATGAGGGAAAACTAAAGGAGCAACAGATAATTGAATATTTGAGGGGAAGGGTGGCACCATACGCTGTGCCCAAGTCCGTGGAATTCAGGGACGCCAGTGAATTTCCAAGAACGTCCGCCGGCGTGGACAAGATATCCAAGAGAACATTGAGACAAGAAGAGGCAGAAAAGATGAAGGAACAGAAATAATGAGCGGTAAAAATATTCTGTGTGAAAAAAGAAATAGCGCCGCAGTCATAAAATTTAACAGACCAGGAAAAAAGAACGCCCTTTCCCTGGAATTAATGGAAGAACTTCGCGGCGTGCTTGAAGATGTGGAGAACGACGATGATGTTCGAGCTGTAGTTATTACCGGCGCCGGCGATGTTTTTTCCTCAGGCGCAGACCTCTCCGATGTGCAGACACTCCAGATGATGGAACAACAGCTTGACGCTTCTTCAGGAAAATCTACCATGATAAAGCTTATCAACCTGGAAAAACCAACCATTGCTGCGGTGAACGGTTACGCACTGGGGCACGGCTTGGAATGTGCCCTCATGTGCGACATTATCATAGCCTCGGACAAAGCGGTATTTGGATTTATTGGTCCTCTGCGCGGCTCAGTATGTCCCTATGCAATGATTCGGCTTGCTGATGAAGTGGGCCGGGCAAAGGCGAAGGAACTGCTATTCACCTGCGACCGTATATCTGCTGAGGAAGCTTTGAGAATCGGATTGATAAATAAAGTAGTCCCTCACGAAAAGCTCATGGATTCTGTCTTCGAGGTTGTGGAAAGAATGAAGAATTCAGCGCCTCTGGCAACAAAGCTTACAAAACGAGCAATAAATAGGGGATTAGGCGACTATGAGTATAGCATGGAGGCGTTTAAGGAAATTGTTGCTGGTGAGGACATAATAGAAGGCGCTGTAGCATTCCTGGAGAAAAGACGGCCTAAGTGGAGCAAATAGCATTACAGCTATCAGCCTTCAGTTATCAGCTTTCAGGCATTAGCTAACCGCTGATTGCTGACCGCTCACTGCTTTTTCATTTTTGCTCTGTCATTTTGATTTTTGAGTTTTGACTTTCCGCGGGATTGCCACGCCTTCGGCGCGCAATGACAATAAAGAGGAGCCCCAATAACAGTAAAAGGGGCGCAACGACACTCAGCCTTCAGTCATTAGCTGACTGCTGACCGCTGACTGCTTTTTTATTCTTGCTCTGTCATTTTGCATTTTGCTTTTTGAGTTTTGACTTTCTTTGAAGTGCCACTAACCATATGAACGAGTACATTAACTGGCTTGGTTAAGTGATACAATATAAACTTCCAAAGATATCTCCCAAATTGTGGAGGAATCTTTGCTATAACCTACAACAGCCTGGCATAAAATGATGAAGCTGGCTAAATTTGAGCGAAGGAGGTGTCGAAAATGAAAATCGCTGAGGTTGATGCTTATCTGTGTCATTATCAGCTTCCACAAACATTTTACCCAACATGGATTCCTGGCTTTCCGCAAACGGGGAACACCTGCTTGCTTTTGATTTTGAGAACTGATGAGGGAATCGAGGGATATTCCGCTATGGTTGGATTCCTCGATGAAGCAAAGGGGCTAGTCTCACTGCTTCGTCCCTTTCTACTCAATCGAGACCCATTTCAGGTGGAGGATACACTTCGTTTGCTGCGGAGCGCGTTGTTTCTGGGCTACAAAGGTTGGTTTCCCGAAATTGCCTTATGGGATATCATTGGCAAGGCAACAGGACAGCCCATTTACCGCTTGCTGGGAGGAGGAACAGGCCGAATTCTGGCCTATGCCAGCACCGGGGAACTTCATCCCGCTGAGCAGCGTGCTGAGGAGGTATTGAAGCTCAAGGAAATGGGGTTTCGGGCAGTCAAGCTGCGACTCAAGGCCATGGAGATAAAACAAGACATCGCCCTAGTCGAGGCGGTGCGCCAGGCAGTGGGTGATGAGATGGAGATAATGGTAGATGCCAATCAAGGCTGGCCAATACATGGATTTGGACCTTATCCCCACTGGGACTTGAAACGAGCCATGAACGAGGCACGTGCCTTTGAGGAGCTCAGAGTGCGCTGGCTGGAGGAGCCACTTTATAAGCACGATTATGAAGGATATGCCCAGCTTCGAGCGGCAACCAGTGTGCCGCTCGCTGGTGGCGAGTTTAATACCGATTTGCATGAATTTCGCGATTTGATTACCAAGCGTTGTCTGGATGTAATTCAGCCTGATGTCACCCTCAGCACGGGGATTCTCAATGGGAAAAAGGTGGCTGGTATGGCAGAAGCATATAACCTCGAGTTTAGCCCGCACACCTGGACTAATGGACTGGGGCTGGCAGCCAATCTTCAGTTGATGGCTTCAGTCCCCAACTGTTATTACTGTGAATTTCCCTACGAGCCACCAAGCTGGATTCCAGAAGCAAGGGACTTCATGCTCGCCGAACCTTTTCAAATAGACAATGAAGGGTACATCAGTGTGCCACATAAACCAGGTTTGGGAGTCGAGCTTGATATGGAGAAAATAAAGTCCTGCGGGGAGAAAGTTTGACGCCATCTGCCCGTTACCGCGGGTTGAAGTACGAACTTTCTTCGTGTAAGGTATAATATTGATATGGAAGCGATAGGTCCCAGCACAGCTTTCTATATAGTAGTATTGCTCTGGGTAGGCAGAGTCATAATCTGGACATTCATTTGTACTTTGCTGGCCTGGCTTGGAATCAGGGTGCTGGATGCACTTACCCCGCACATTCAGGAACGAGAGAGAATAGGAGAGAACCCGATTTCAGTAGGTCTGTTCATGGGTGGTTTTTTCATTCTGGTTGGCCTGGTCATCCATGGGGTGGTAACAGGCCCTGCGGTAGCTGGCGGTGACTTGTTGGCAAGTCTGATTGATCCCGAGAGGCTGGGATTGGTTGCTGTTAGCTTCCTGGTAGCCCTTCTTCTGGGAATAACCATACTGCGTGTTGTGGACAAGTTGACGCCAAAAATTCCTTTTGTCAGCGTTGAGCAGAATCCAGTTGCAGTGGGAGTCTACGTTTTCGGCTATCTGATTTTCTTCGGTCTGATATTGCATAGCGCCTTGACCATGTATTTATTGTGAGTTGCTATGGCAAAACCCTTACAAGTTGTCCTGCTTCTTGTGGCAATCTTGATGGCAATAATGCCGGCTACTGCCTCAGCAGTGTCATCAGCAAATTACTACAAGGAGGGCGGCGAGGTTTATGATGACTGGAACATATGCCGCACCAATTCCGTCGGTGGAGATGGCTTCTTCCAGGTCTCGGGAGCAAATTTCTGCCCTATCATTATTGGTGAAAGTCTCGGGGAAAATGCCGACAGGGCTTACCAAATTGGTCAACAATTTGCCGTAGATTACCCTGATTCCAATCAGAGGGCGGAGAAAATTTTCGCCTTCGCCCGTGATAAGGTAAGATACACCCCAGATAAAGACCAGTTTGGTTATGAAGAATTTGCCCAGAATGCTGACGAATTAGCAGCGTTCATTGGTGATGAAGGGATTGGCTATGGTGACTGTGAAGACTACGCCATACTGCTTGCTGCGATGTATAAAGGGGCAGGTTTTCGTTCCGCCATACTACTGGCACCGGGACACGCCGCAACGCTGGTATATCTACCAGAATATAACAAGGCTAACCGAATTTTATCCGTTGACGGTGAATCAGGCTGGGTCTGGGCTGAGGCTACTGGCAGGAACAATCCGTTAGGCTGGATGCCGGAAAGATTCATCGGTGCTGAACTAATGGCTTATGAGGTTGAGAATGAAGCGATAACTAAAATGGAGCCATCCGGGAAATCTCCCACTGTTATAACCCCGAGTGGCGGCAGCGCTGGAATTGGTATATCACCATTCTTTGGCGTGTTCGGGATGCTGTTGCTCCTCTCCATGTTCCGGCGGAGAAGACGCTAAAGTACTAACATTATTGAAATGAACCCCAACACCTTCACCTTCAAAAAGCAAATCCCCACATCCAAGACAACTACCTTAGCCCTACCTAGCATATCCGTGGTAATAGCTCACCGGAGAGCATGTCAATAATTCGGGAAGGGCCTAGCCTTGTTTTCATGATCACCCTTCCAGGATAATCATCAGTTACCTCACCAATGATAGCCGCATCTCTTCCATAGCAGTTCTGCTTCATTTGAGCCAGAACTTCGTTAGCATCGTCTGGCTCGACTATAGCCACCAATTTGCCCTCATTAGCGACATGAATAGGGTCGAGGCCTAAAAGCTCACAGGCAGCTCTAACCCCTTCTTTTACCGGTATCTTATCCTCTTCGACCACAATGCCCACATTAGATTGTTGAGCAAATTCATTCAGAGTAGTAGCCAATCCGCCCCTGGTAGGGTCACGGAGACAGTGAGTATTTGGGCAGGCCTCCACCATTTGAGCCACCAATTTGTTCAATGGAGCACAATCGCTCTCCAGGAGTGTCTCGAACCTAAGCCCCTCACGTTGGCTCATTATAGCTATGCCATGGTCGCCGATGGTGCCGCTCAAAATGACCCTGTCGCCAGCTTTAGCGTTGGCTCCCGAAATATCAATCCCGGCAGGAATAATGCCTATCCCGGAAGTATTGATAAATAGCTTATCTGCCTGCCCCTGGTTTACCACCTTGGTGTCCCCGGTGATTATATCTACCTGTGCCTCATCAGCGGCTGCTTTTATTGACTGGACTATGCGTTCAAGGTCAGCTATGAGGAGGCCCTCCTCTATGATTACGGATAGACTCAAATATAGAGGTTTAGCTCCGTTCATGGATAAATCGTTAACCGTGCCACAAACAGCCAGCCTGCCTATATCTCCGCCAGGGAAGAAGATAGGATTGACTACATAGCTATCGGTGGTGAAAGCGAGGCGGCCATTAGCCTCAAAAATAGCTGAGTCATCTAACTTGTCCAACAGAGGATTAGCCAGCAAAGGAAGGAATTTCGTCTCCACTAAGGCATGGCTCAATTTGCCACCGCTGCCGTGAGCCAGAAGAATGGTATCATTCATAGCTTGTTCCATGTTTTACTCCAGGAATTCTGTAAATTCTCAGGGCAATCCATATTGATAATAAGCACTACAAGCTCCTTCACTGGAGACCATGCAGGGACCTACAGGTTTTTCTGGAGTGCAAGCTTTTCCAAACAGCTTACATTCAAGTGGCGTAGCTGCGCCCCGGACTACGT
>CAYVCJ010000049.1:0-7322 GCA_964450165.1 uncultured Dehalococcoidales bacterium | reverse complement strand
CAGCGCAGGTCCCGTAACTCCCACTCTTTCAGAAATTTCATTTATTTCTAAAGCTCTTCCCCCTAAGGCATTTAGAATGTTTCTTCGAACGGGATTTTTTATGGCTTCGAGAGAACATGCACCTCCTGCAGAGCCTTTCTCTTCCACTAACTTGTTAACTAACTCTTGCATCCACCGCATTGTTTCCTCGTCGGTCATTTCTCTAGGATCTCGTCGAGTAGAATCCATTTCAACCTGCCACAGCGATAGGCATTATCTATATATATGTCCTTCTATGTCGTTCTTTCTGTTACTCTACTTTGGCTCTTGCCTTCTTTTTAGATTCCAGCATATCAGCAATTTGTTTAATACCCTCAACATCCATATTAAATTCGTTACCAGCTAAAGCAGAGATAAATATCTCTTTATTTTCCGGGATAATAGCTATCACCTTCTCCCTATCTATTGCATTCAAGAGGAACTCCTCTGTTTCCTGGTTAGCAATCCGATTCAGTATATAATAGACAGGCTTGTCAACTTGCTGGCCCAGCTCAGATACTTTATTGGCTAACAGAATTGATTCTCGAGATGGATCGATGATGAAAAAAAGAATATCTGCTCCCTTTTCCACTCCTCTTCCAAAGTGTTCTATTCCAGCATCGGTATCTGCAATCAGGAATTCTTCGTCCCCTAAATCGAGAATTTCCAGAAACTTTGAAGAAAGAGCATTAATTGGACAGGCGCACCCTTCACCGAATTGATAAATTTTCCCCATCGATAAGAGTTGGATATTCCCTTTCTCAGTTAAATAATCTCTAGGTAAGTCATCTAGTCTCCATTTATCTTTCATCTCTTTGGTTTTTTCAAACAGAAGGTTTTTGCCCCCAAAGTAATTCATAAAATCTTCAGGTTTTTGCATTCCTAACCGACTATGAAGACCAATATTTGACTCATCGCTGTCAACCACCAACACTTTATTTTTTCTTGTAGCCATCTCTCTAGCTAAAAGAGTCACAATTGTGCTTTTCCCACATCCTCCTTTACCGCAGATCAATATTTTCATTTACTTTCCTCCGTTCATTAGTATTCTTTCTCAAAACCCTCGGCGATTAAGGAATACACTATTCCTTCCTTCTTTTTTATCTTCCACGCCGAACTCGGCCCATGCCACCACCACGACCCATACCTCGGCCTGGCCCCATGCCCCGACCTCTCCCTAGACCTCGGCCCATACCTCTTCCCATGCCTCTACCTCCACTTAATCCAGGTTGGTAAAATCCATGACCAGGGCCAAATTGCGGAATTGCTTCTTCAGGAACTCTGGTTCCCATAATTTCACATACCTTAGCAGCCACCTCCGATCCACCGCTAACACATCCATAACATGGTGCCTTTCCTTCAGCTACTGCCCTAGCAAATTGCCCACAACTTTTATATCCACATCGCTGATCATCTAATTTAGGCAAAACCTCGTAGATTTTCTTTATCTTTTCCTTGATATCCTTCTTATCTGCCACTGTCCATCTCCTTCCATTCTCGATATTCTAAAACCTCATTTATTCTACTGCTATGTTTAGGTTCTTCAGACTTTTTTGGTTTTAAAACCCGCCCGATTTCGATGCATACTTTTTGCTTTATTTACCAAAATTCCTGAAGAGCCTAAATTATTTACTCATTTGCTTTCCGTGAATTCATTGCTTCTCTTGCCTATGCTCAATTCATACCATTCGTATCGCTTTTAAAGGACATGCAGCTGAACAAGAGCCACAGCCTACACACATAGATGCATTATACATAGGAAAATCATACAGTTGTTCTTGAAAGAATGCCTTATGTGGACATGCATCACCAGCAATACAAATCCCGTGGTCACATCTTTCAGGATGGCATTTATTAAAATCTATTGTTGGAATTGGATTTATAATCATTTTCCTGTCGCGTTCACAAAAGGGGTGGCAAGATTACGACCAAATTTTCTGCCCACAACAGCATTCACATTTTCCAGAACCGAAGATATAGCCCTGTCTTTCTCTGGATCTCCATGTTTCATAGATTCATGCTCATGAAGTTGGAGTTCAAACCTGTGGTCTGGGTCAGGGGAGAAATAATCGGATCCTTTAAGCCTTTCGGCGTCTTCGAGTAGCATTGGTGATTGCCAATGCTCGGCATGAATCTATTCGCCATTTCACGCTCTCTTTCAAGTTGTGTTTCCCATTCAGAATTTCCATGATAGCTCATCTCTGCTCTAAAAACATTCCTTCCAGGCCAGTGCTCTCTTCTAGTACCCTTTTGATTTTCAGGTCTGTTTTAAGCAAGACAATTTCATTTGTTACCTCGACTTTAGCACTAATTAAATGGCCCCCGACGACGTTCTTTCCCTCATCTCCTAGAACTGCATGCAAGTGGAGATTATATTCTCCCTCCTGGTTAGAAATATTACCGGTAAGGGAAAGCAACTCGTGGGGTTTTTGGAATTCCTGCGGTGTATAATCCCCCTTTTCCTTGTAATAGCCTAACTGGAATTGCTTTAATTGGCCTAAGCCTGACAAGACTACCGCTGTTTCGACTTTGTGTTTCCTACAGATTTTCTTTAATTCCCAGTGAACATCCTCATTGGGAAATAGTCTCACAAATAACAACTTATCTTTCTCTTTGCTTTGCATCTCTTTCCTTTCTATTCCATTACCCTCTTCTTGAAGTTCAGGATTTGGCCCCTTTCGCGATCCTTGTTGTTATGAATGAGAGTTTCAGAGTATTCCCTTTCAAAATAAAAGTTGGCGCTCTCAATTTCACCCTTGGCCTCTGATTCCATATGCTTTGGCCAAACTGAAACAAAGGCAGACGGTTTCATAATCCTGTGAATTTCGTTCAGCAAGTTTCTTCTATCATCTGTTTGCGGAAAATAGTAGGAATGAAAGACATCAAAAAGGAGAACGACATCAACAGACTCGTCGAGTAAATCAATTTTTGGCTCTCCTGATGTGTCCATTCTTTCCATATTCCCCAAGCCTGCTGACTCAGCTTTCTGCATAAGCTCATCTAAAGCCTTCTTATCTTTGTCTAAGGCATATACTCTCCCTTGCTCACCAACTATTTTGGCAGCCGGGATGGTGTACATGCCGGAGCCACAACCAAAATCCAATACAAGCTGGCTTCTGTTAATGCCTGCTCTTTGTAATACTTCAAAGGCTTGTGATTCTAACTCTTTTTTCTGATGCCTAAGGATAATATTACCCATACGCTTTTAGGTCCTCCCCTGAAGGTATCTAAAAGCGGACATATCAGCAGTGGCGACCTGGCGTGCCGAGTTCCTTCTATTCTTTTTCTTCATCTCCTTGTATTCTAAACTCTTGCCTTTTTCTCTACTTCAGCAATAGAGCTATAACCTATTTGCTCAAATAACATAGTATATCGCTCTCCCGCTAAATTTCGCCCTTGTTTCTCTGCTTTGGAAACATGCTCAAGATATAGCTCCAAAGTTTTATCGGAGTAAGTCTCCAATTCACTGGAAAGGTAAATTTTGAAGCTAGGTCCACCTTTAAAAGTACGGGGGTAGTTTTCTGATAATTCGTTCATCCAATGGGCTTCGATTTCAACAATATCATCGATGATGGAATTAGTTTTGAGTGGAGGAATTTTGTTGTCCATCCGAGCATACTTTTCTGTTAGAAGATTTCTGCCTTCAGCCTTAGCTTTATGCAAGTCTTCAAGATAGGATTCTAACGTTTCTGTGGATAAAACAGAATGGGTCATTCCCCGCATTACCTTGAATGTTTCTGGCCGGTCCTTACATAGAGACGGCTCAGCGGTTCTAACCCGTTGAAACATGTCAAGCTCAATTTCAATTATGCTGTTCAATAATTCTTCACGACTCCTTTTTTCTTTTGTCATTGGAACTATCCTCGTTTCCCCAGGATAGCTAATAATGCCGCTTTGCAGATTGCTTCAGGAGCATCGACAGCTGATACCGCACCAAAACTGAGACCAGTTTCTAACTCAGTGAACTCAGCCTCCCAGTTTCCCGTATGGTAATTAAACTCGACTCTCGCGTTATAATTATTATTCAACTTGTTTACCACCTCTTGGGCAACCGAGTTGTCCTGAGAATAGTTTCGCAGAGGACCATAATAGTTACCAGCAAGAGAAGAAACTTTTGTTTCGCTCTCCACCAGCTTGCAGCTTTCCGTATCACCCAAAATTTTATCTTCTATAAATTTGCACCCCATTACGTCTTCGGCTACTCTTATATTTAGCTCCTTTCCCACTTTCATTGCTAAGATTTCTTCCTTAGTCACCCCACACCTCCTATCTCTATTCCATTTCCTGCTTTTCTAACTTTACCTTTTCCTTCGCTTATTTGTTTCCTCAGCATCGGCCAACATGCCGCCTTTATTCCATAGTTCAGGTAGATGCCGGGGTTTCGCCCGGGTGTAACCTGTGCCACTTAGCAAGCAATTCCTCCCTGCTTTCCAGATGCTCTGAATCAGGAACAGCAGCATCTACCGGGCATACCTCAGCACACTTAGGTGATTCGAAATTGCCCACGCATTCAGTGCACTTCTCGGGGTCGATTACATAAATCTCTTCCCCCTCTGAGATTGCTTCATTCATGCACTCCTCCTCACAGGCACCACAATTGATGCATTCTTCGGTAATTTTGTAAGCCATCTGCTAACCTCCTTGCATTTATTTATTGTTACTTAATCACGGCGAGAATATCACCTCTCGATATGATTAAATACTTTTTCTCTTCGAGTTCAATTTCGTCGCCGCTAAATTTAGCATAAACTACTGTATCCCCTACCTTAATTTTCTCAGCAAGCTCCTCATCCGTTCCAACCTCCACGACCTTGCCTCTTCCTGGTTTCTCCTTTGCTGTATCAGGAAGGATTATACCTGCTTTACTTTTGCTTTCCGCAACTTCTTCCGGTTTAACTAGAACTCGATCCTCAAATGGCTTGATCTGCATGCTAAAAACCTCCT
This sequence comes from uncultured Dehalococcoidales bacterium, assembly GCA_964450165.1. Taxonomy (GTDB): domain Bacteria; phylum Chloroflexota; class Dehalococcoidia; order GIF9; family AB-539-J10; genus CG2-30-46-19. The sequence goes on along the minus strand of CAYVCJ010000049.1, from coordinate 2,360 downwards.
TTCCTATTTGATGCCCAGTAATTTATCGATTTTCGCCTTGTCAACCCGACAATGGGTCGGTTACTAATTAAGACCACAGTACACCCATTATATTTCGACGCTTCAGTTCCCTGGCTCCCTCAGGTTTTTTCTACGTTTACTTCCCTGAATCTGAACCGTTTCTCCCTCAAACACTGTTTAACTCTGTTACACCAGGGGCATGAAGCTCCGGTAAGAATTATGATTCTTGGCCGAGTAGTAGCAGGCACAGATACCACCTTATTGTTCTAAGTGACCTGTAAGTTTTGGATGATTGAAGCACATTTTCGATACCTCCCTTCGTTTTAGATTACTTTAATTGTTTTGAAGCCTCTCTCAGGCTTGGTTTTATCCTGGCTAATACGCTTTCTATTTCTTCCTTTATTTCCTGTTCCATTCAAAGTTCTTCTTTTGTAGCCAGAGTTATCACTTTGCCGCCTTAAGCAAACGTAGGTGCCTTTTTAGGAAGAGTTCCTCCTCAAAGCTAGTAAATCCTTGGCTCGAGAGCATTTCCTTTAGGTCGAGCTTAAGAAATTCCAAAGCAAGCTGGCACTCTCCACGGATAAATGCCCAGCGAAGGGGAAACCATAGTCTCTCCAGGTCGAACTCATTATAGTCTAGGATATAAAAGGCTCCCCCCGGTTTTAGGGCTCGGTAAGCATTGCCGATAATCTCGATCTTCTGGATATCCTCAAAGCCGTGCAAGACAAATGAAATGAATACCTTGTCGAATTCATCCTGGTGTGTCAAAGGCATCTCAATTCGCTGCTCCCTAAACTCGACATTGGGATATGACTGGCAACGTTTCCGAGACAAGTTCAGCATTTCCTTGCTGATGTCAAGCCCCAGGATATTGCCCTCAGGGCCTATCCTCTTAGCCATTGGGCAATCGTTCCTGCCTGTGCCTGAGCCAAGATCCAGAATCGATTGCCCGCGGTGGATATTCATCTTGTCAACAACCTTCCTGATCAAGTAGGGGTAATATCCTAAAGAAATCACATTCATAAAAAGGTCATAGTGGTGGGCTCCCGTTGCCCCAACCTCTACTTTTGACCTTGGTGACGACAAAACAGACCTCTAGCCAAGCATTGCCACATATTCACTGGCGTACTTCCCGTTCTTGGCGCCCTCAAATATCTCACCTTTCTTTACCATTTGCAATGCCAAGTACTCGCTAGTAGCCATTCCTGCAGAAGCTCCTTCTGAAGCGGAAGTAATAAGATGTCGGTGGCCAGGAGTGATTTCACCGCAAGCGAATATTCCTTCATTACTGGTTCTCATTTGATTATCGACCTTTACAAATTTCCCCTCCATCTCGATCCCCGCTTCGTGTGCCAGTTTAGTATTCGGCTCCGTTCCCACGCAGATGATCACCCAGTCGATTGCTATCTCCTTTTGCTCAGCAGTTTTATTATTGATCACTACTGCTGCCTCGACCTTATTGTTGCCTCTTATTTCCCTGACTTCGGTGTTGTACCAAATCTCGATACTCTCCTTTTGCAACCTCTTAGTCATAGCAGGATAAGCCCTCAGCGACTCTCTTCGATGAACCAGGATGACTTCACTAGCTTTGCTCTTGGCTATTAGTGCACTTTTTGCTGTGCTACTCCCGCCGCCTACAACCAAAACCTTCTTCTCGGAGAATTGGTCATAATCTCGCTTGGCATAATAGGATACGCCCTTGCCAACAAATTTGTCCTCCCCGGGCACACCTAGCTTTTGCATGGCGCTGCCTGTGGCCAGGATAATGGCTTTAGCCTGGTACTGATTCGCCTCAGTGGTTACAACCAGGTTCTTGGCGTCAAGCCTTAGTACTTTCTCCTGCCTCAGTTCCGCCCCAACCCCAGCAGGAGGTGGCAAGGTGGTCTGCTTTTCCATGTAGCTCACCAGCACTTCGCCGTCGCCAGGTAGGAAACCAGGATAGTTAATCACAGTGTAAGCGATAGCACTCTGTCCACCCACCCAGTTGGCCTCCAAAACTAGAGTGTTCCAACCATCAAGCTGGGCAAAGATCGCCGCCGATAACCCAGCAGGGCCAGCTCCAATGATGATCACATCCCTTTCTTCCATGGCATGCCTCCTTTCACTAGTTGGTACGTCATGCATACATCCAGATTACAACATCCTGATTGCTTTCACAGGGCAAGATTCAACACATATGGCACAATCCTGACAGAAGCCCGGAATGGGATAAGGGAAATCATACGGCTCTTCTTGCTTCCAGAGCTTAGTGGGACATTCAAGAACAGCAGCGCAAACTCCTTTGTCGCATCTCTCCGGGTGGCATTTCTCATAGTCCACCGCAACCTTCAGTTTTAGTTCCAGCATCTTTCCTTCTCCAG
>CAYVCJ010000048.1:2435-7422 GCA_964450165.1 uncultured Dehalococcoidales bacterium | reverse complement strand
TATGCCTGTTCTTGCTCAAGCGACCAAAGAGGCAGGAAGTCCCCTCTCCCTTGATAGGGGTTGAAACTGAGGCGTAGGAGTACCTGGAATGGAACCTTCTTATTTAAGATTATATCGTAGTGGCGAACTTAGACGCAGAGTTGAGGCGTTAGAAACACGACTGGCGTCATGTGATATCTGTCCCAGGGAATGCCATGTCAACCGCCTGAAGAATGAGCATGGGTTTTGCCATTCTGGGTATCTGCCTATAGTCTCTGCGGTCTGCGACCATCATGGCGAGGAGCCAGCTATCTCAGGCACGAGAGGAACTGGAGCTATTTTCTTTGGTAATTGCAATATGAGGTGCCTCTACTGTCAGAATTATTACATCAGTCAGGACCCAGAATGCCAGGCTTCCAGGGAGATGGATTTTCATACCTTAGCGGAACATATGATATATCTTCAAGATGAGCTGGGATGTCACAACATTAGTTTTATTTCACCCTCTCACTTTGTACCTCAATTAGTTCGAGCAATCTTAGAGGCAGTGCCTATGGGGCTCAAGGTGCCCATAGTTTATAACACTAATGCCTATGATTCTGTGGCATCGCTTCAAGCCCTGGATGGGATTGTGGATATCTATCTACCTGATCTGAAGTACGCCTGTGATACCCGGGCAGCGAAGTTTTCCCACACTGGTGATTATGTTGCACAAGCACGCCAGGCTATCCTTGAAATGTATCGGCAGGTGGGGAATAAGCTAGTATTGGATGATTCGGGGTTGGCCCAGAGAGGATTAATTGTACGACATCTCATTCTCCCTGCCGGATTAGCAGGTAGTCGTGATTCGCTTACCTGGCTGGTCCGCCATATTTCGCCCAAGGTTACTGTAAGCATTATGTCTCAATATTACCCAACACACTTGGCCTCCCGGATACCTGAGCTGGGTCGTAGAATCTCCGTCTCGGAGTATTCAGAGGTTCTCGAACTGGTTGATGCATTAGGGTTAGAGAATGGTTGGGTTCAAGAGATGGATGCGGCGGAGAACTACCTGCCACATTTCGAGCGAGATGGACATCCTTTCCTGGTGTAGAAGCTATAAGTTTAAGCTGTGTCTACTGATTATCCTGTGACGCATATCAGGCTGTTAATAAGAATTGCTTGTGAGGTTAGCCTCGGAGCCTTTTTTGCAATTTGACGCTGAGGGATTTTTATTGATATAGTGGGCATAGGTTTCGTGGCCCCGTGGTGTAGCGGTTTAACATGCCACCCTGTCACGGTGGAGATCAGGGGTTCGAATCCCCTCGGGGTCGCTTCTCAGTTTTATAGCAGTGGTCACCTCGATCGTTCTTGCCGGAGGGGGAAGTTCCCGCCTTGGAAGCAATAAAGCCATGCAAATGGTCGGGGGGAAAAGCTTGCTCCAGCGAGTGGTTGACCGGGTTACGCTGGTAAGCGACCAAATTCTGGTGGTAGGTTCTCCCTACCAGCGTGGCTTCCCGGCAGATTCTAAGATAGAATACCGGGAGGATTTGTATCCTGGCAAAGGTCCGCTTGGAGGAATCTATACCGGACTGTCAGCCTCTAAGTCAGATTACAATCTCGTAGTAGCCTGTGACCTGCCCTTCCTGAATGTGGGACTGCTACGCTACCTGATTAAGCTTTCCCCTGGTTTCGATGCTGTCGTCCCGCGGGTAGGGAAGGTGCAGCCACTCCATGCTGTGTATTCTAAAGCCTGTCTGGATGTTATGAAGGTGCACGTGGAGGATGACCGCGTCAAAATCACCTGGTTTCTGGATGATGTAAAGGTTAGATACATTGAAGAAGCTGAATGCCAGGACCTGGACCCTGGTCTTCTAAGTTTTTTCAACGTGAATTCCCGGGCAGACCTGGCCCGAGCCAATACCCTGATAGAGGAAAACGCTAGCTTAGGTAATAAAGATAAGCTATAATCAAGTCTTGGGTTACTTCAAAATCGAAGGTGTAAGGAATTTGTTGCATGGTCTCTGTAGAAGAAGCGTTACAAAAGATTCTTTCCTGTATTGATGTTCTTGAGCCTGAAAGGAAGCCAATACTGGACTCTCTGGGTCAAGTCCTGGCTGAGGATATTCGTTCTACCATTGATATTCCTCCGCTGGATAATTCTGCCATGGATGGCTATGCGGTGGAGGCTGAGGATACACATGATGCTAGCGAGACATCACCGAAAATATTATCGGTGACTGGCGAGGTTGCTGCCGGCTCTATGCCCAGGGGCGAAGTCAAGCGGGGATCGACCATTCGCATCATGACTGGAGCGCCAGTCCCTCAAGGTGCTGATGCTGTAGTGCCTTTTGAAGATACCGATGAAGTTGCCCGGAAAGCATCTCACCGTGATTTGTCGCAAATTGGTATATTGTGCGAAGTACGGAAAGGGATGAATGTTCGCCGCAAGGGAGAGGACATTGCTGAAGGCTCACTGGTGTTGAAAAAGGGAACTGTGCTGCGTCCCTCAGAAATAGGTGTGCTAGCTTCTCTGGGACATCCTGCCGTCGCGGTTATTCGCCGTCCAATTATCTCTATATTAGCTACGGGTGATGAGCTTACCGATATTGACCAGCCGTTACCTGTGGGAAAGATTTATAACAGCAACACATATACTATTGCTGCTGAAGTCATGCGCTATGGTGGCATTGCCAAAATTCTGGGAATAGGACGTGATTCAATTCAGTCGTTAATGGAGAAAATTGATGAAGGGGTGGACTCAGACATGTTCATCACCTGTGGTGGTGTGTCTAAGGGGGATTACGATGTGGTGAAAGATGTTCTGGCAAAGTGTGGCGAGATTACCTTACAGACGGTGTGTATGAAGCCAGGGAAGCCTTCTGCCTTCGGGATAATTGAGAAAGGGGGCAGGAAGGTCCCTCTCCTTGGCTTGCCAGGGAACCCCGTTAGCTCAATGGTGACCTTTGAGCAGTTTGCGCGTCCGGCGATTTTGAAAATGCTGGGGAAAAGCGAGCTTGCCAAGCCATCGATCGCAGCGATTATGGAGGACGATATTGTAAATACTGATGGGCGACGCATCTTTTCCAGGGTAACTGTTGCCAAGCGCAACGGTAAATATTATGCTCGCGTTACCGGTCCTCAAGGCTCGGGAATCCTTACCTCCATGGTAAAGGCAAATGGCCTGGCGGTTATCCCTGAGAATACTAAGGGGGTTAAGAAAGGGGACATAGTCCAGGTGCAGATGTTAAATTGGGGCGAGGAAGTCTATTAAAGAATTAATAAGATGTTTCCTGTAGTTTCTATTGTAGGTGAATCGGGAAGTGGTAAAACAGAGCTCATTGAGCGTCTGATTCAGGAGTTTAAGAAGCGAGGATACCGAGTTGCCACGGTGAAACATAGCCCGAAGGAAATAGATATTGATAAGCCAGGAAAGGATAGCTGGAGGTTCACTCAGGCCGGTAGTGAAGCTGTGGTGGCGGTATCACCTGACAGGCTTTTATTGACACGAAGCCTGGAGCATGAGCCAAAAATGGAGGAAATTCTGCGGACTATTGGCTCTAACTTTGACATTGTGTTAGTTGAGGGGTTCAGGAAAGGTAAAGCTCCCAAAATTGAGGTGCATAGAAAGGAGCTGGGAAAGGAGCTATTGTGTCCTGTGAAGATACTCTCCGCTATCGTTACTGACGAGTCACTGGATATTGATGTGCCTCAATTACCCCTAAGCGATACCACGGCGATAGCTGATTTTATAGAGAAGAGCCTCATCTCCCGGGCTAAGGGCGATACTAGCCTTTTTATCAATGGCAAGCAGATTTTTATAAAATCTTTCGTTAAGGATATTATTGCCAGGGTTTTGGTAGCCATGGTTTCGACATTGAAAGGTGTGGGAGAGATCAAAAGCATCGATATTTCAATAAGAAAGAGGCCTTGAAGGAGTGTCATTGGAGCCCTTCTGTCATTGCGAGGAGCGTAAGTGGCGAAGCAATCTCTAAAGGTGACAAATCTTCCCTCTCCCTTGAAGGGAGAGGGTTAGGGTGAGGGTGAAGAACATGTTTACCGTCGGAATATTAACCGTTAGTGACAAGGGCTGGAGCGGGGAACGCCAGGATGTAAGCGGTAAAGTCGCTCAGGAGATTCTTTCCCGGCAGGATATCTCCGTTGTGAATTACGACGTTGTTCCTGATGAAAAGGAGCTTATTGCCCAGAAGCTGATCAAATGGGTGGATGAGGATAAGCTGGATGTAATTGTGACCACCGGAGGGACAGGGTTAACCCGCAGGGATGTCACGCCTGAAGCAACTCTTTCTGTGGTGGACAGAGTTGTCCCTGGCTTTGCTGAGGCGATGAGGCTGGCGGGCCTTAAGAAGACCCCCATGGCGATGCTGAGCCGGGCAGTTGCTGGAACACGGGGAGAATGCTTAATCATTAACCTTCCCGGCAGTCCTGAGGCGGTGCGTGATTGTCTTGAGGCAATATTACCAGCCCTCCCTCATGCTGTGGAAACGCTTAAAGGCAGGGAAAGCAAGCTTCACCATTGACTTGAATTCTAATCCGCAATATAATTTGAGGTGTCTCTCCGAGTTGCTGTGCCTAAAGAGGGATCCATGGTAGGCAACCGGTAGACAGAAGTCTCGAGGGTGTGGGTGGAAACGCCCATGCCTCCCGTGCTTGGAAAGGAGAGAGTATGAGTTTCGTTCATTACTTTGCAGCACCTTGGTTTGCCAGGGTGCTGTTTTTGTTTACGTTATTTACTTTTCCTACGAAAGGCTGTGAGATTGCTTCGCTACCTCTTCACGGACCCTGCCCTGAGTGCCACGAGATTCTTCCCCTTCACTTCGTTCAGGGTCAGAATGACAAGAGGCGAAGGGTTCAGGGCTTCGGCTCAATGACATCCTTTTTTGTCACCCTGAGCGATAGCGAAGGGTCTAAAAGGGATTGCCACGCCTCCGGCTCGCAATGACATGGGAAGGGGGCTCGCAATGACATGGGAAGGGGGCTCGCAATGACATGGGAAGAGGGCTCGCAA
>CAYVCJ010000048.1:0-2335 GCA_964450165.1 uncultured Dehalococcoidales bacterium | reverse complement strand
GGGCTCGCAATGACATGGGAAGAGGGCTCGCAATGACGGGGAAAGGGCTGGCAATGACGGTGGAAGAGGGCTGGCAATGATATTTGAAGAGAGCTCGCGATGGTAGGCGATGTGTTAGGTTTATTCGCAGGAATGTTGTTCAGGAGGAGAGGCGATGACTAAAACGAGTGCTTGGAGAAAGCCTGATGGCATGAGCATAGTATTTGTTTTGCTCAGCGTGATTATACTGTTGTTCATTTTTGCACCATTAGTTAAGACGGTAGGCTCTTCGTCGCCGGGGATATTATGGAATACCTTGCTTGACGAAGAGGTGTATTCCTCCGTCTTGCTCACTGTCTATGCTGCTGTGATAGCCACGCTGGTGGGGTTGTTTCTTGGAGTACCATTGGCTTATCTTCTGGCAAGGCATGAATTTTGGGGGAAGAAGTTTCTGGAAGGCCTCATTGATGTTCCCATCGTAATCCCTCATTCTGCAGCTGGTGTGGCCCTGCTTTTCGTCTTTGGCAGCAACTTTGTTGGCGGCGAGATTTTTCATACCATTGGGATTAGCTTCTTCAACAGTGTTGCTGGGGTTGTCATCGCCATGATGTTTGTCAGCATCCCGTTTCTTATCGATTCGTCCAAAGAAGGTTTCAAAGCGGTGGATGTGAGGTTGGAAAAGGTAGCCAGAAGTTTAGGTGCCTCACCGTGGCGGTCATTCTTCCGCGTTTCCCTCCCTTTAGCATGGCGGAGTATCTTCGCTGGCTCGGTTATGATGTGGGCACGAGGGGCAAGCGAATTTGGTGCTGTGCTCATCTTAGCCTACTATGTGCCCTTCTTCGGGCATTATGCCCGTGTTGCCCCGATATTAGTCGCTGACCGCTTCGCCTCTTTTGGATTGGAGTATGCTCAGCCGGTGACTGCGATTGTAATCTCAATCTCTCTCATTGTGTTTATCGCACTGAGAACAATAGCTTACCGAGGCCAAAAGACATGATTGTAATAAAGAACCTAAAGGTCGATTTGGGCGATTTCCTGCTTCGGGACATCAACCTTACTATCAACTCAGGGGAGTATTTCATTATCCTTGGACCGGCAGGGGCAGGGAAAACCATCCTTCTGGAAGCTATTGCTGGACTGTATCCTGTTCTCGAGGGAGAAGTCTGGATTGAGGATAAGGAAGTCACCAGGCTCAGCCCGGAGAAGAGGAGAATCGCGATTGTCTATCAGGATTATATGCTGTTTTCGCACCTTTCTGTGGAGGAAAACATTGCCTTTGGTCTCAAGTTAAGGAAATGTCATAAAAGCAAGGTGAAGGAAAAGGTGAATGACATAGCTGAGGTAGTGGGCATCACTCACTTATTACACAGGAAGCCGCAAACTTTGAGTGGAGGCGAGCAGCAAAAGGTAGCACTGGCTCGAGCGTTGGTTATTGAGCCTGAGGTGCTTCTGCTTGATGAACCGTTAAGCGCTCTGGACCCCGAGACAAAGGAGAGGATGCAGTCTACTCTCAGGGATGTGCATCGCAGGGTAGGGATAACCATCATTCATGTGACGCACGACTTTGAAGAAGCGGTAGCATTGGGGCACCGAGTTGCTGTGCTGAATGATGGTCGTGTAGCCCAGGTAGGAACTCCTGAGGAAGTATTGCGTAAACCCGACTCAGAGTTTGTAGCTCACTTCGCGTTATCCCGGAACATCTTCACTGGCGGAGCTGAAGAAGGTGAGGATGGCTCTTGCCTTGTCGACATCGGTGAAATAAAGCTTGCGGCGACAACAGAATTGAGAGGCAAAGTACGCCTGTCTCTTCGCCCCGAGGATATTATAATCTCAAAAGAGCCACTTCATTCCACTGCGAGGAACTGTTTTCAAGGTGTGGTCAGTGATATTGCCCATAGGGGTGCGGTGGTTTACGTCACCGTAACCTTGCCTCCAGAATTCATCTGTCTGATCACACGCCAGGCGTTTGAGGAACTTGAGTTGAGAGAGGGAGTAAGTGTATGGATCACATTTAAGGCTTCAGCAATCCATGTTTTTTAGAAATGGAGGCTGCAACGAAGGATAAAATGAGAGGGTCGACGTTATTGCGAGCGAAGCGAAGCAATCTGATAGCAGGTGCAATATTTCTATTGTTAGCCATACCCCTGATAGCTGGCTGTGCTCCTCAGAAGGAAACACTGACAATCTATCACGCTGGAAGCCTGGCAGTGCCATTTGGTGATCTGAAGGCTGAGTTTGAGAGCACTCACCCTGATGTCGAAGTCCTCTGCGAGTCGGGAGGAAGCGCTAAGATGATAAACAAGGCAATAACTGTGGTGAAGGCTGGTGAAACTCCCCCCGATATAATCGCCTCCGC
>CAYVCJ010000047.1:0-7486 GCA_964450165.1 uncultured Dehalococcoidales bacterium | reverse complement strand
GGTTTATTTAACGGCAAAACACGGAAATGGGAAAAAGAGGTTATGGATGCCATTGAGCTATCTGAGGATATGCTCTCTAAGCCAGTGAAATCCACAGACGTGGTGGGCAATTTAACGGCGTCCGCGGCAGGGGAATTAGGATTGTCGAAGCAAACCAAGGTGGTCTGTGGTGCCGGGGATGCCCCTGCTGTTGCTATAGGCTCCGGGGCAATCAAGGAGGGTCATCCTCATCTATATACGGGGTCTTCAGGGTGGATAGCCCTTCACACAACGGAGCCCAGATTTGATGTTGAGGAAGGGATTGGCACCATATGTTCTGCTGACGCGAATAAATTGTTGCTTATTGGTCAGATGGAAAGTACTGGTGTCTGTTTGAAGTGGTTCAGGGATGAGCTAGGGGGGGAGGAAAAAGAGGAGGCAGAGCAGCGGAATAAAAGTGCGTATGAAGTTCTTGATGAGCTTGCTAGCAAGGTTGAGCCTGGAGCAGGTAAGTTAATCTTTATGCCATGGATGCTGGGAGAGCGATGCCCGGTGATAAATCCGAGCTTGAGGGGAGCGTTCATAAATTTGAGTTTTAACCATAGTAAAGGGCACTTAGTTAGAGCCGTGATGGAGGGTGTAGCATATAACACAAGGTGGGTATTGGATGGAATAGAAAGATTGGGTTTCAAGGTTGAAAGTTTAAACGCCGCTGGAGGGGGGGCGTTAAGCGAGGTTTGGCTGCAGATATTTGCCGATGTCTTGGGTAAGAGGATAAGGCAAGTTCAATCCCCGCAGGAGGTTGGTTCGCGTGGTGCTGCTCTAATAGCTCTGGTGGGGTTGGGGATGTACGAGGATTTTGATTCTGTGGTAAAGCTTGTTCCTTTAGGAAGAGAATTTGAGCCGAGGAATGAACACAGACCTATTTATCAGGAACTTTACCAATCTTTCAGACAGCTCTATGAACAATTAGCCCCTATTTATGGGCAACTTAATATATAAAGGAGGTGGTTGAATGAATGAACAAGATATCTTATCACAGCCCGTAGCTTTACCAGAGGGGGTAGACTATGACGAGTATATAATAGGTACTTACCTGGTTTGCTTCCCGGCAAATATCCCTGTTCCTTTTGGAGCGCAGTTGCTCGCTATTGAGCAGAGCACAGGGACGTGGGTTGCTGTTCCTGGTGAAACCCCTGAGGTACGTAGTAAACACGTTGCTAAGGTCATCGGTGTTTATGAAGTACCAGATTACGAATTCAGTGTGCCTTCCTCAGTAGAGACAAGGAATTACATTGTTCAGACTGCCTATCCCGAGGTCAATATAGGTGAACAGATACCTATGCTGTTAACCACGGTGGTGGGCAACATTTCCATGGCGGGACAGATTAAGCTGGTTGATGTTTATTTCCCGGAGAAGTATGTTGCTGGATTTCAAGGGCCAAAGTTTGGGATTCCCGGGATACGGGAGATCCTGGGGGTTCATGATAGGCCGCTGCTTAACAACATGATAAAGCCGTGCACGGGATATACTCCCGAAGTGGGGGTAAGGCTGTTCAGGGAAGCTGCCCTAGGGGGATGCGATATTATCAAGGATGATGAACTTCTTGCTGATGCCTCCTTTAACGCTGTTGAAAAACGGGTAAAGCTCTACATGGAGGCGGAGCGGCAAGTCTATGAGGAGACTGGTGAGCATACACTTTACACGGTTAACGTAACCGATAAAGTCCCCAAGGTCTTCGAGAATGCTAAGCGAGCGGTGGAGCTTGGCTGCAATGCCATAATGGTGAACTACCTTGCTATTGGCCTTCCGGTGCTTCAGGCACTTGCTGAAGACCCTGAGATAAATGTTCCTATTCTTGGTCATATGGATGTGGCTGGTGCTATGTACATGTCTCCTTATCATGGGATAAGCTCCCATATCGTGATGGGCAAGTTGCCTCGCCTTGCCGGAGCCGATATTGTTGTTTTTCCTTTCCCCTATGGAAAAGCTACTGTCATAACGGATAAATACCTGAATGTATGGAGAAATTTAACATTTCCGTTTTACCAGTTGAAGCCAGTTTTCCCAATGCCAGGTGGTGGTGTTACGCCTGCTATGGTGCCTCAGCTGATAAACGACCTGGGGAACGAAGTTGTGGTGGGTGTGGGAGGTGGGATACATGGTCATCCCCAAGGTCCTGTTGCTGGGGCAAAAGCATTTCGTCAGGCAATTGATGCCACAATGCAAGGTATTTCTCTAACTGAAGCGGCTAAAGAGCATCCTGAATTAGCTACTGCATTAAAGATCTGGGGTGAACCATTTAAAGAGATTAAAGGACTATAAAGGAGGTAAATATGGCTAAGGTTACCGTTTTGGGTGGGTGTGGAGCTGTAGGTAGTGTGGCGGCAGAGATACTTGCATCCGGTGATGTTTTTTCCGATGTTGTCGTTGCTGATATTAATGTTCAAGCAGCGAACAAGTTGGTTAAAGAGATTGGGAAAGGCAATGTTTCTGCCGTTCAGTTTGATGCTCATAGCAATGGAAGTATAAAAAACGCTATCGATGGCTCATCCGTGGTGCTGAATTGCGTCGGACCATTCTACGAATTTGGACCTCTAATAATGAAAGCGGTGATAGGTTATGGAATAAATTATGTTGACATATGTGATGATTTCGATGCCACTGAGAAATTGCTCGCTATGGATGAGGATGCCAAAAGAGCTGGAGTTTCAGCGCTGATCGGCATGGGAAGTTCTCCCGGGCTGGCCAATGTATTGGTGAGATTTTGTGCCGAGTCTATGCTGGATGAGGTAGAGGTGGTTGATATTTATCATGCTCATGGTGGCGAAGATGTAGAGGGAGCAGCAGTAGTGAAGCATAGAATCCATTCTATGGAAATGGGTATTCCCATGTTTCTTGATGGCAAATTAACCACAGTCAAGTTGTTTGATGAAAGCGGTAGAGCATTGGAAGAAGAGACCGACTTTGAGGATGTGGGAAGATATAATGTTTATGCTTATCCCCATCCTGAGACGATAACTCTTCCGCGGTTTCTTAAAGGAGTGAAGAGGGTAACCAACCTTGGAACGGTGCTTCCACCAAGTTATGCTGAACTTATAAAGACAATGGTGAGGTCAGGCGTTACCACAACGCAGCCGATTGAGGTTCAAGGCCAAAAGATTATTCCTCTGGAATTCGCTGTGGCATTCATAGTTTCTCGGCGAGACAAACTCCTCCAGGAGGCTGGCTTAACTCACCCCATGGGGTGTCTGAAGATAGTGGTGAAAGGGTACAAAGATGGCAAAAGGAACACATATATCTTTTCAACTTCTTCGAGTAAGCAAGGTATGGGACAAGGGACAGCTATTCCTGCGGCGTTAGGGGCAATGATCATGGGAAGTGGCAAGATAAAGGAGAAGGGAGTCTTCCCACCGGAGGGCTGTGTCGCCCCGACGGACATGCTTGAACTTGTACGAACCAGGGTGAAGTTGGGGGAAGGAGCAACGGCGTCCTTTATTATGGAGCACATTGACGAGAGTGGAAAGTCGAAGAAGGCAGATTTTCTCACTATGGTGGGAAAATGAAGATAATGCTAAACCGGGCGATGAAGATTTTGCCTTATTTACCCTGAGCCAGCTCTTCCGGTGCATAACATTTAGGAGGCTTTCCTACTGCCTATTAGCCCTGGCACTGTATAGATTGAGCCAACCTCTGGTGTTGGATGTACTAAAGCTTCCTCTTTGTCCAAAATCATGATCTCCTATTAGCTCACTCTTTCACCTTCGTTTACTGTAGCGCAAGCATTGACCTCAACATAACTTAATAGGGAAGATTTGGAGTCTCTCAATAATACGTCCTGTTACTTTGGGTAAAGCGAAAGACTACCTGCCAGCACGCATTTTGAAGAAAAGGGATGAAGCGAAGTTGCGTTTTAACACAGGTTGCCCCTTGATTTTTACACTCTACCGTGTATAATATTGTTAGATGGCGAAAAAGAAGGGGCAGTGGGATAAAGAGAACATTAAGGCATTGAGGCGTTATTTGGGCGTAACTCAAGCGAAGATGGGAGAAGAACTGGGCACACGTCAGCAGACAATCAGTGAGTGGGAAACTGGGATGTATCGACCTCGAGGTGCCTCAGCTACCTTGCTTAGCATAGTCGCTGAGCGTAGTGGCTTCAAGTACAAGGTAAAAAAGAGACATGGTGAGCCATATTAAAGTTGGTTGCTGTGGCAACGACGCCTTGAGATTTAAGCAGTTGACGGCGGGGAACTAGATTTAATTTTTTGGCCATGATTACACGTAATCGGATAAAAGTTCAGGAACGGGAGATAAGTTTGGTATGGGAGCGGCTTCTGGGAGCGAAGTTGCTTACTGAAGAGGGACGGAGGATTCGTGTAATCTATCCTGGCAGAATCAATAACGGTGGCGGGCCTGATTTTCGTGATGCTGTAATCTCGGCTGGTGATGAGAAGCTGATTAGGGGGGACGTAGAGATTCATGTACATGCTAGTGATTGGCATAGCCATGGTCATGATTGCGACCCTGAATATAATAACGTAATTCTTCATGTAGTTTTGTGGAATGATAACCGGTACTCTACTTTTACCACGGATGGCAGATTTGTTCCCCTGATCTGTTTGGCCAAATCCTTGCTGTATCAACCCAGGTTGATACCGTACCGCCAGCTTGCTTGTTCTTGCAGTGGAGAGAACATGGCAAGACAAGACCTGAACAGGTTATTGAACGATATTGGCGTAAGAAGGTTCAAGCAAAGGGTGGAAATGTTTGGGAGAAAATTATTGAAGGAGGAAGCAAGCCAGGTGCTTTTCGAGGGTATAATGATAGCTCTAGGCTACACTAAGAATAAAAGACCTTTTGAGGAGCTGGCTCAAAGGTCACCCCTTCGTTTACTTAAAGGAGAATTAAATGAGAGTTTGGTGTTCAAGGAGGCTATGCTCTTAGGCATGGCTGGTTTGTTGCCTTCGCAGCGGATGTATGGTGCATTTGTATGTGAAGAGTGGGTAAGTGAGTTGGAACAAACCTGGCATTCATTTGGGCAAGATGAAGCCATGCCCCAAAGTGCCTGGTATCTCACTCATGTATACCCCAATAATTCCCCTGTGCGTCGTATCATAGCTCAGAGCCACCTCCTTCATCGTTACCGTGAAAGGGGGTTGTTGTTGAATATACTGGAGTTGGTAGCTAAAGCATCGTTAACAGAACAGGGTTCTTGGCTGGAGAGTGGTCTAATGGTAGCAGGGGATGGATATTGGCTCGACCATTTTGATTTCGATGTTAGGTCACGAAGTAGAAAGTCGGCTCTCTTAGGGCGAGGTAAGGCAGGAGAGATTGTGATAAATGCGATATTGCCATTCACATTTGCGTGGTGTGAGGCTACTGGTGAAACGGAATTACAGCGCAAGGCTCTTCAACTTTATGTTGGTCATCCGAGGTTACCCGAAAATGAGCTCACACGCCATATGGCAAGACAACTTCGTATCAAAGGTACTTCTGGTTTCACTGCATGCCAGCAGCAGGGGCTAATCCATTTATTCAAAGATTATTGTTGCCAGGCAAGGTGCTTTGAATGTCCTCTAGTTAACCAAGGCTGAGGCCAGGGACTACATCCAGGTCATAATTACTAAAGTTGCCGTTCTGGAAATGGTAATAGCCGCAGGTAGCTACCATGGCGGCATTATCGGTGCACAGATGAGGTGGAGGGACTGAAACAGGTATTGGTGAGGTGTTAAGAAAGCGTTGTGTTAGAGATTTATTGGATGCCACGCCACCACTAAGCAAGATTTGCTTTACCTGTAATTCCTCGGCAGCATTGATTGTCTTTGTGACCAGAACATCTATCACAGCTTCTTGGAAGCTTGCGGCAACATTGGCTACGAACGAGCTATTTCCCAGGACCTGATTTTTCTGGACGAAGTGCCACAAGGCAGTTTTCAGCCCACTGAAGCTGAAATCATGAGTTCCTTTGAGCCAGGCGCGTGGAAAATGTAGGCAAGGTTTCCCGGCAATAGCCTCCTTTTCAATAGCTGGACCTCCGGGATAGCCTAATCCCAGGATTCGAGCTGCTTTGTCGAAGGCTTCTCCTGCAGCATCGTCGCGAGTCCTTCCCAGTTTTTCAAATTCTCCATGTCCTTTCATCAATACTAGCTCACTATGCCCTCCCGAGATGATAAGGCAAAGGGAAGGAAAAGAAGGGGCTTTTCCCTTATTCAACCAGTTGGCGTAGATATGTGCTTCAAGGTGGTTGACTCCAGTAAAGGGAAGGTTTTTGCTTAAGGCAATTGCCTTAGCTACGTTGACTCCCACCAGTAATGAACCAGCCAGCCCCGGTCCAAAGGTTACCGCCATGCCATCGAGGTGCTGCCACGACGTCTTAGCTTCAGTCATTGCCTTTTCAATAACAGGAACAATGGAAAGCATGTGCTGTCTTGAGGCTACTTCGGGCACTATGCCGCCATAGCGGGCATGTATTTCTATTTGCGAAGCTACGACGTCTGACAAAGTTCTAGTGCTGTTTTGCACGACTGCGGCGGCGGTTTCATCACAGGAAGTTTCAATACCCAGGATTTTCATGCTTCATCATTGAAGGACGTCAGGTGCCATAACACTAATGATACAATATTAATGAAGAAGAGGTTAACAAAAGTGGCTGGAGTGGATCATAAACGGAAGTTAAACGAGGCCATAACGGAGGGGGAAGCGGTGGAAACATTTCTAGCCGATGGTGATTCATTATCAGTAACTGCTCCTGACATCGAAGCTGGTTGTGTGCTATAGTAATTGACTTCCAATTCTAAAAGGGGGAACTGCAAAGAATGGATTTCAAACTCGGGGAAAAAGAAGAAGCGCTAAGAAAGGAGATTCGTGAGTTTGCCCAAAAGGAACTTCCTCCGGGATGGTTTACTCTACTTCTGGAGGAGGAAAGCCGTGATGAAGATTGGGAGCTTGCCATGTCTATAGCCAGGAAGTTGTCCAAAAAAGGATGGCTAGTTATGGCGTGGCCAAAGGAATATGGTGGGCAAGGGGCTTCTTACTGGGAGGAAATGGTATACGGGGAGGAGTGTGGATATTGGGGAATACCCGGTGCTGCCATGGGAGTAAGTGGTGTAGCCTGGGTGGGCCCGTCTCTCATGCAGTTTGGAAACGAAGAGCAGAGAAAAAAGTACCTTCCCTTGATTGCTTCAGGAGAGGCTGATGGGGTGTGGTGCACTGGCTATAGTGAGCCTAATGCTGGGTCTGATTTTGCTAACATACAGACTCGTGCCGTAAGGGATGGGGATGAGTATGTTATTAATGGCCAAAAGGTGTGGACCAGTTGTGCCCATCGAGCAAGATGGAATTGGCTTGCCGTGAAAACAGACCCAGGTGCTCTTAAGAAACACCATGGCATTAGCATTCTTATAGTAGATATGAAGAGCCCGGGAATCACGGTTAGCCCGTTACTAAACTACTATGGTGTCCACATATTTAATGAGGTTTTCTTTGACAATGTGAGGGTCCCCG
>CAYVCJ010000046.1:6137-7572 GCA_964450165.1 uncultured Dehalococcoidales bacterium | reverse complement strand
ATTTGCATTTTTAGCTCGACCATGGGATAATTCAACAAGTAAGGGGGACTGGTTATTTGAAACAAGGTGGGTGAAATCCCACCTTTTTAATTGAATAATCAGGTTAAGAAATGAAAAGGGAACTTATAGCCGCGGTTAATCAGCTTTCTGCGGAGAGGAACTTGTCCAGAGGGGTGGTGCTATCTATCGTAGAGTCGGCACTTGCCTCCGCTTACAAGAAGTATGCTTTTCACGATGAACAGGATGTTCTGGTGAAGTTGGACCCTGATTCTGGTGAGGTGAAAGTTTATGTACAGAAGACCGTAGCGGAGTCAGTGAGTGACCCTCAACACGAGATTTCCTTAGCAGAAGCTCGCAAGTTACGTAAGGGTGTTCAGGTGGGTGAAACGGTGGAGATGAAATCTGTACCCATGGATGCCGGGCGTATTGCAGTGTATGCAGCAAAGCAAGTTATCTTACAGCGACTAAGAGAAGCAGAACACCAGAAAACTTATGAGGAATTTTCCAGCAGGGAGGGAGAAATTGCTACCGGCGTGGTTCAGTTTATTGGCCCTGCGCAAATTTACGTTAACCTGGGTAAGGTGGAGGCGATATTGCCTGCCGGTGAACAAATACCCAATGAACGTTATCGAGTGGGACAGCGGCTTAGATGCTACCTTCTAGAAATAATTCAGGGGAGCAGGGGGACGCAGATAGTAGTTTCCCGGACTCATCCCAACTTGCTTCGTCGTCTTTTTGAGCTGGAAATTCCTGAAGTTCACAGTGGTGCTGTGAGGGTAGAAGCGGTAGTTCGGGAGCCGGGGCGGCGAAGCAAAGTAGCGATATCAACTACGCAAGAGGGAATTGACCCGATAGGATCCTGTCTTGGAGCTCGAGGTATCAGGCTACAAAACATTATCAAGGAGCTGAATAATGAGAAAATAGATTTAATTTCCTGGGACGCTGATCCCAAAGAGTTCATTACTAGTGCTCTTAGTCCTGCTCAAGTGGCGAATATTGAACTCAATGAAGGGGAAAAGGTGGCTAGAGTTGTTGTGCCTGATAGGCAGCTTTCTCTGGCTATAGGCAAGGAAGGGCAAAATGCCAGGCTAGCGGCAAGACTTACCGGATGGCGGATTGATATCAGGAGTGTTTCTGCGGCAGAAGCTGAAAAAGCTGAAAAAGCTGAAGTGATGGAAGCCATCACCAGGGAACTAGTAGAGGAAGAGGTTGTTAAGGAAGAAATGAAAGAGGAAGTACCTGTGGCTGCAGATGAGCTTGAGGTATCAGAGCCTGTCTCATTTCCAGCTGTTGCTGAAGTTTCCTCTGAAGTAACCAAGGAGGAGCTGGTAATTCGTTTTGCCGAGGATATCTTGCCGGATGCAACAAAAGTTGAGACTTTGAAGGAGGAGGCGAAATCAGGCAAAGTTAAAGGCAAGGTTAAAGCCAAAGGCAA
>CAYVCJ010000046.1:0-6037 GCA_964450165.1 uncultured Dehalococcoidales bacterium | reverse complement strand
GAAGAAGGATAAAAAAGACTTGATTCGCCTGGTGCGCACCAATAATGAGACTGTTGAGCTGGATTTATCTGGAAAGAAACCAGGGCGTGGTGTTTATCTATGTGCTCGGAAGGATTGCTGGGAGGAGGGCTTTAGGGGGAATCACTTAGAACATGCTTTACGAACAAAAATTAGGGCTGAGAATCGCCAGGCTTTGGTAGGTTATGGCGACAGCCTCAGCGGAGGAAGCTAAATTTGAGCGGCAAGAAATCAAAGAGCGAGCGGAAAGAAGAAGGCACGACACGGACTTTGCCTCGAATTGAGGTTCCGTCTTCTCTCACTGTAAAGCAGCTTGCTGACATGCTTCAGGTTGAGCCGGTAAAAGTCATCAAGCAACTTATGAGGAAAGGCATTATGGTCAGTGTCAATCAAGCTATTGATTTCGATACTATAGCTGCAGTAACCACGGATTTTGGCTACCAATCTCAGCGGAAAACAGAACCAAAGAGCATGGCATATGTTGGCAAGGCAAAGGGGAAAAAGTTACAAACTCGCCCCCCAGTGGTCACTGTCATGGGGCATGTCGACCATGGCAAGACAACCCTGCTGGATGCTATCAGGAAGACCAATGTAACTGCTCGCGAGGTGGGAGCTATCACTCAGCATATCGGTGCTTATCAATGTGCGCTTGATGAGCGTAAGATTACCTTTCTGGACACTCCAGGACACGAAGCTTTTACCGCGATGAGGGCTCGTGGAGCAAGGGTGACTGATATTGTCGTTCTGGTGGTTGCTGCTGACGATGGTGTTATGCCTCAGACTGTGGAAGCTATAGACCATGCTAAAGCTGCTAAAGTGCCCATAGTGGTAGCTATCAATAAGATTGACAGGGCCGATGCTAATCCTGACCTGGCGAAACAGCAGCTTGCTGACCTGGGGTTGATCATCGAAGAATGGGGTGGTGATGTTGTCTGTGTTCCTATCTCGGCGAAAAAAGGGGAGGGAATATCAGATTTATTGGAGAACATATTCCTCGTTGCTGATATATTAGAGCTAAAAGCCAATCCCAAGCGTGCTGCTGAGGGCGCAGTTATTGAAGCCAGATTAGATAGGACTAAAGGTTCTTTGGCTACTCTTCTAGTTCAGAACGGCACCCTTGAAGTAGGTGATGTTATAGTAGCTGGCAATGTCTGGGGCAAAATTAAAGCCGTGTTCAATGAACAAGGGGAGCGAATTAGGGAAGCTGGACCATCAACTCCGGTGGAAGTACTTGGGTTGAATGGTGTGCCGAACTCGGGAGATATTTTCAAAGTGGCTGCCGACGAAGATGAAGCACAAAGTATTGTGGAAAGACAGGAAGCTACTGTGCCTCAAATTCCACTGAGCTTAACCGCTCTTTCTCGCCAGATAGACAAGGGGCAGATAAAAGAGCTTAATGTGGTTTTGAAAACTGACGTGTATGGAAGCATTGAGCCGGTGAGGAGTTCTCTAGAACGGCTAAGTTCAGAAAAAGTGATGGTTAATGTTATTCATGCTGGTAGTGGCAGCATCACGGAAAGCGATGTGCTTCTGGCTTCAGCTTCAAAAGGGATTATTATTGGTTTTAGTAGTCGTCTATCTCCTGGAGCAAAGCAATTAGCTGAGGCTGAAGGAGTAAGCATTCGGCTCTACGATATAATCTACAAGCTAATAGAGGATATAGATAAGGCATTGAAAGGGATGCTTGAGCCTACTTACGTGGATGTGGTTGCTGGACGTGCTGAGGTGCGGGCTGTCTTTGATGGTGGTCGGCAAGGTAAAGTTGCTGGTGTCTATGTTAGGGACGGCAGGGTCTGGCGGGATGCTCAGGCTAAAATATTGCGGGGAAACAAAGTGCTCTATGAATCTCGCATTTCCAGTCTGAGGCGTTTCAAGGAAGATGTTACTGAGGTAAGTTCTGGATTTGAGTGCGGTGTGGGCATGGAGAATTTTAACGATTTCTCCGTTGGCGATATTATTGAGCTCTACCAGAAGCAAAGAGTAGACTAAAAGTAATTTTCTGAAGATTACTTACCAGCTTAAGGCTAATTATGAAGAGGCGTGAACAGCGATTGGGCAAGGTCATCAAGCAGGAAATCAGTACTTTGCTTGAGCGCAAGGTAAATGACCCGAGGCTAAAGGAACTCGTCTCAGTGACGGAAGTTCAGCTTTCAGCCGATCTGAGGCATGCCAAAGTATTCGTCAGTATTTTGGGGGATGAAGCTGATAAGAAAGAAATGATAGCTGGTTTCAACTCTGCCTGCTCTTTTTTGCAAAGACAACTTTCTTTGCACTTAGGGCTAAGGCACACTCCGCAACTCAGTTTTCACTATGATGATTCCATTGAGCGCGGGGCAGAGTTGTTCAAATTGACGGAGCAAGCCTCGGGCAAATAACCTAAGCTCTTTCAAACAAGGTATTGACATTGCTTTATTTAATGGGATATGGTAGATAGGCCGTAATTAATTCAAAAGGAGGTAGGTAGGATGCAAGCATATTGTTTTAAGTGTCGCGCAAAGAGGGATATCAAAAATCCCGTTTCTGTTACTCTTAAGAATAAAAGACCAGCAGTCAGGGGCACCTGCTCTGTATGTGGGACTAAGGTATTCAGAATCGGTAAGGCTTAAAGTCTTGTAGGGAATCTGTCAAAGTCAAGCGAAGGCTGGGTGTGGCTGGCGGGGATTTTGATCGTAAAGTTCTACTAAGTTTGTTGCCATGGGAACAATAAATGTAGCCATCATAGGTGCTGGTAATTGCGCTTGTTCACTGGTTCAAGGCGTTCAGTACTACAAGAATGCTAAAGAGGGTGAATTTGTTCCCGGTTTGATGCATGTCAATCTGGGTGGTTATCATATATCTGACATAAATTTTGTAGCTGCATTTGATATTGATAAAAACAAGGTAGGCAAGGATCTGGCTGAAGCCATTTTCACTTCACCCAACAATACCATTAAGTTCTGTGATGTACCCAAGACAGGAGTAAAGGTTGAACGTGGCATGACCCACGACGGGTTAGGGAAGTATCTTTCTCAGATTATCACCAAGGCGCCAGGTTCAACTGCTGATGTGGTGAGCATCCTCCGAAATACTGGTACTGATGTGGTGATTAATTATTTGCCGGTGGGTAGTGAAGAGGCAACCAAATGGTATGTAGAGCAAGTGTTGACTGCTGGCTGTGGTCTTATCAACTGCATACCTGTTTTTATTGCTCGTGAGCGTTACTGGCAAACTCGCTTTGCTGAGAAGGGATTGCCTATCATCGGCGACGATATCAAGTCTCAGGTTGGAGCTACAATCACGCATCGGGTATTAACCAGGCTTTTTCGTGACCGTGGTGTTAAGTTGGAGCGAACTTATCAGTTGAACATCGGTGGCAATACTGATTTCTATAATATGCTGGAGCGAGAGCGTCTGGAATCTAAGAAGATTTCCAAGACAAATGCTGTTACTTCGCAGTTAGATTATGATATTGGTGCTGATAATATCCATATTGGTCCCAGTGACTATGTGCCCTGGTTGGCTGACCGCAAATTTTGCTACATGAAAATGGAGGGTCGCACCTTCGGTGATGTTCCACTGAATCTGGAGGTGAAGATGGAGGTGTGGGATAGTCCTAATTCAGCGGGGGTGGTCATTGATGCCATAAGGTGCTGTAAACTAGCTCTGGACAGGGGTCTAAGTGGCGCTCTTGTGGCACCTTCGGCTTTCTTTATGAAATCTCCGCCAATTCAATATTCTGATGATGAAGCTCGTTTAAAGACTGAGGCGTTTATTGCTGGAGAGAAGCAAGAGGGCCCAGTCTCATTGCCTGAACAAAAATTAGTTAAGGGTAAAGGGTAAGTCGTTTTTTGCGGCAAAGACAATAACCACAAACAATGTGGCTTAGCAAAGTTAAACATCGCTACTAGGTTGCCTTACTTGATGGGCTTAATAGGTCTGATGAAGTCAGGTGACTTAGATGGTAACCCTGGTGATAACAATAGGTTCTGATTCATTGGAGTTATATTCTCAGAAGCTTGCTGAGCGATTCAATATTTCAAGCAGCCATTCCCCTTGCCCACCCGTGTTGTCATCTAGAGGTATCCCGCTAACTAATTTATCCTTGAGCTCCTTAATAGGAGCGAATGGGAAGAAGTGATTTATCTCACTAAGAAAAAAATGATAGATTAGTCAAAAATAGCAAAGATGCCCAATTTAGTGGAAATTAGAGCAAATTTAGCGGTACGCATTACCAATCCCATGATGGGGATCTTGAGCAAAAGTGGCATAAAGCCTGATGCGCTTACGTTTACAGGTTTAGTTGTGAACATCGGTGCTGCCTATGTCATTGCCACCGGGCATTTTTTGCTTGGTGGAGTGTTAGTTTTGGTTGCCGGGTTGTTTGATCTCCTTGATGGAGCGCTGGCTAGATTCGTTAAGCAAACCAGGAAGTTTGGTGCTATTCTTGATTCCACAGTAGACCGCATTTCTGAAGCAGCGATATTTTGTGGTCTCCTGGTTTGGTATATGCTGGAGGGGAGTACTCTGGAAGTTGTGCTCATTTTTGCTGTTTTGATTGGCTCCTTTCTGGTTAGCTATGTAAGGGCAAGGGCTGAGGGGCTTGGACTGGAGTGCAAGATAGGTTTGTTTACCAGAGCGGAAAGGGTTATAGTATTAGCGATAGGCTTGATGGTAAATCAGATAGTCATCGCTTTATTGATTTTGGCGGTCTTTGTTTATATCACGGTAGTTCAAAGGTTAGTTCATCTGAGGCGAATTAGTGCCTAGGAAGGTGTGAATGGCTGTTGTTGCTATTGTAGGGGGGCAGTGGGGTGATGAGGGGAAAGGAAAGGTAGTTGATTTCCTTGCTGAGAAAGCAGATATGGTAGCTCGCTTCTCGGGAGGGGACAATGCTGGGCACACCGTAATTAATCCTTACGGCGAGTTTCGGTTACATCTGGTGCCTTCAGGAATTTTTCGTGCGCATACAACTTGCATCGTGGGCAATGGCGTGGTGGTTAATCCCGCGGTTCTTCTTGAGGAAGTAGATAATCTTCAAGAACATGGTGTCGATACCAGCCATCTTTTCATAAGTGACCGTGCTCACGTCATTATGCCGTATCATATTCTTCTCGACGGTTTGGAGGAGGAAAGACGTGGTGGCAAAGCTTTAGGCACTACGCGACGAGGGATTGGTCCTGCCTTTAGTGACAAGATAGCACGCATGGGAATACGCACTGGAGACTTACTAAATAAAGATGCTTTTCGGAACCGTCTAAGCTCAATTCTGGAATTTAAGAACGCTGTTCTTTGCAAGGTTTATGGGAAGTCACCATTGTCAGTGGATGAAGTGTTTGAGCAGTATTGTCATTATGGGGATAAGCTGCGTCCTTTTGTTCGAGACATTGGTCCCATAATTCGGGAGGCGATTAGGAATAATGGGCTCATTTTGTTAGAAGGTGCTCAAGGGGCATTGCTTGATCCTGACTTCGGTACATATCCTTATGTTACCTCATCGTCGCCATTGGCTGGAGGCGGGTCCCTGGGACTGGGAATAAGTCCTATGGAAATCAATCGCATTGCTGGTGTGTTTAAAGCCTATGTTACCAGGGTTGGCAGTGGGCCTATGCCTACGGAGCTAAAAGACAAAGTTGGTGAATTGATACGAAGAAAGGCTAATGAATATGGTGCTACTACAGGGAGACCAAGGAGGTGTGGCTGGTTCGATGCTGTAGCTGCTAAATTTAGTGTCGAGGTAAATGGTGTTACCGAACTGGTCTTAACTCACCTTGATACCTTTGACGGTTTCCCCACCATCAAAATATGCACCGCTTATAGGCTTGATAATGAGATGCTGGATTCTTTTCCCGGTGACATCGCTGTGTTGGAGAAATGCCAGCCTATCTATGAAGAGCTATCTGGTTGGAAGGGGCCGATTGATGGGATCCGTGATTTCGCACAATTTCCTTCAGAGGCTCGCCGTTATCTAGCCAGGCTTGAGGAACTAGTTCGTTGCCCTATCAATTTGGTTTCGGTGGGTTCAAGGCGGGAGCAGATGATA
>CAYVCJ010000045.1:0-7607 GCA_964450165.1 uncultured Dehalococcoidales bacterium | reverse complement strand
GGCCAGATAATTCCTTTGTCATCGTGATTCTGTTCCACTATTGCTGCAAGCAACCTTCCCAAGCCGATGCCATAGCATCCCATTACGGCAGGCCGATATGTTCCGGTCTGGTCAAGGAAGGAAGCTCCCAGTTTCTCACTGATGAAAGTGCCTAATTTGAATATATGTCCTACTTCAATGCCTCGTGTTGAGGATAGGTTACTGCCACATTTGGGGCAGCTATCACCATGGTGGGCTAAGGCGATGTCCGCAGTGATGTCAACCTCGAAGTCTCTGGGATAGTTAGCGTTTTTGAAATGATATCCTGGCTTGTTAGCACCCGTGATGAAATTAGAGCCCAAAGTTATGGAGTCGTCGGCAATGACTTTAGTTCCTTTTATACCTATGGGTGAAGCGAAGCCAACGACTATGCCAGTCTGTTGCACTTCATCTTCGGTAGCAAGTCGAAGCTCAGTGCACTTCAGTGTGTTTCTCAGCTTTGTTTCATTTACCTCGAGGTCGCCTCGAATAACCACGAAGACGAATTCCTTATCGGCGATATAGAACACCGCTTTGAGAGTTTGCTCTTGCGGGACTCCAAGGAAGTCAGCTACTTCTTCGATTGTTTTTTGCTCCGGTGTGGCGATTTCCTCCAGGGGGAGAGATTGCTTCGCTGCCCCTTCGCCACGAGATTGCTTCGCTTCGCTCGCAATGACATCTTCCATTATTGCTTTGGAGATTTGAGCCTTTTCCACATTAGCGGAGTAGCCGCAGTCAGGGCAGAATACCATTTCATCTTCGCCGGTTTCAGAGATAACCATAAATTCATGGGACTCCTTGCCGCCTATGGCACCGCTATCGGCTTCCACTATTGAAGTTGAAAGACCACAGCGAGCATAGATATTCTGATAAGCCTGGCTCATTTTGCGATAGCTTTCATCAAGCCCGGCTTCATCGACATCGAAGCTGTAAAGGTCTTTCATGATAAATTCACGCACTCGCAGCAATCCCCCACGTGGGCGGGGTTCATCACGGAACTTGGTTTGTATTTGATAAACGAGGAGGGGGAGGTCACGGTAGCTTTGTAGGTAATGATGTGCAAGTTCGGCGATGACTTCCTCATGGGTAGGTCCTAAAACCAGCTTGTGTTCCTTGCGGTCAGTCAGGGTAAACATGGTCTGTCCGAAGGAAGTATGTCGCCCTGATTGCTGCCACAGCTCGAACGGCTGCAGTACAGGAAGCATCAATTCCTGCCCACCAGCGTTATCCATTTCCTCCCTGATTATGTTTTCTATTTTCCTGAGCACTCGCCAGCCTGAAGGCAAGTAGGAATAAATTCCGGCAGCTACCTGGGCAATCATGCCGGCTCGGAGCAGTAATTGATGGCTTGCGCTTTCTGCCTCCGCCGGCGCTTCCCGCAAAGTTTTGCCAAAAAGTTTAGAAAACCGCATTTATCTACTTGAAGCTAAAGGGAGGATATTTGTCCGTTAACAACAGGGAGTAACCTCCTACTCTGGAGTACCAGCGGAAATAGCCGCTGACAAAATCAAAAGCCCAACGAGGATATCTACCAAGGATTAGAATTGCCCACCAGGAAATGAACAGGACAACTGAAGCAGCTATGCCAAGAAAATATAGCACTATCCATTGGGGGATAATCATGAATATTCTGAAAAAGGTGGTCAACCGCGACAGTCTTTCTGAATACCTTACGTCGATGGTTATCGGATATCTCGATATCAATCTTGTACCACATTTAACGCATATTTCACTCATTGGGGTTGTTGGGGAACCGCAGCTGGGGCAAAAACTGGTTCCCGTCAATGGTCTAGCTCCACAATTGGGGCAGATTTCCGGTGTTCCTATCAATTCCTTGCCACAATTTCTGCAAAACATTTTTCCTCCTCTATACTATTTGCCTTATTTCCTCCGTCAAAGCTTGAAGGAAGTTTTCTTCAGGAACTGTCCTTACTACTTTGCCTTTTCTGAATATAGCACCCTTGTCTTTGCCGCAGGCAATGCCCACATCGGCATCTTTAGCTTCTCCAGGTCCGTTGACCACGCAGCCCATAACAGCCACCTTGATGGGCTTGGTTATCTTTTCAAGGTGTTTATCCACTGCCTCAGCCAAGGAGATAATATCGACTTCGGCTCGCCCACAGGAAGGGCAGCTTACCAGGGTTGGCCCATGCTGGCGAAGCCCGAGGCTTTTTAGAATTTCATAAGCAGCGCGAACCTCTTCACAGGGATGGGTGGTCAGGGAAACACGGATGGTGTCGCCAATACCTTGGTAAAGGAGTATACCAATGCCTATGGCGCTACGTATTGCCCCAGCCTGGGGGAGTCCTGCCTCGGTGATGCCTAAATGCAAAGGGTAAGGGATTTTATCGGCGAGCATCTGGTAAGCCTTTACTGTTGTGAGCACATCAAAGGCTTTAAGGGATACCTTTATTAGGTTGAAGTCGATATCTTCCATAAGCCTTATCTGCTCTAGAGCGATATCGACCATTCGCTGAGCTAAAGGGAGGTCAGGTTCAAAATCTGGAGGGAGGCTGCCAGCGTTCACGCCGATACGGATGGGAATTTCTCTTTCTTTAGCAGCGGATACCACCCTGGCAATTTGTTCCCTATCATGAATGTTGCCAGGATTAAGGCGAATGCCATCAATGCCAGCTTGTAAAGAAGCTAGAGCGAGCCGATAATCAAAGTGGATATCGGCGATGATTGGCAGCGATGTATTCTTTTTAATCGCCGGGAGTCTGTCAACTGCTTGCCCATCAGGAACTGCTATGCGCACTATTTCGCAGCCGCATTCCTGTAACTGTTTCATCTGGTTTACGGTGGCGTCAACATCTCTGGTGTCAGTTTTGGTCATTGATTGAACAACAATAGGGGCACTGCCGCCTATCGTCACGTTGCCAATTTTTAGCTCTCTGGAAACCCTTCGTGTAATCATTTAAATAGACTTCCTCCCCCGATAATGCGAGCAATATCAAAGTAGGTAATTATACACATTAACAGGATAAGCAAGGCGAAGCCCACTGCGTTAACCAGGTGTTCCACTCTGGGTGATACTCGTTTACCTCGTCGTGCCAATTCTACGAGGAGGAACACAATTCTGCCGCCATCCAGGGCGGGTAATGGAAGCAGGTTAATTATCCCTAAATTCAGGCTGATAAAAGCGGTAAATACGATTAGCGCGAGGAGACCTGCTCTAGCTACCTCCGCGGTCATCTGGTAAATGCCTACTGGTCCAGCCACCTGCAGAGTTGTAGCACCGATAATCCAGCTCCGTATTGTGTTTCTGAATAAGATGAGGGTTTCCAGACAACGCTGCGTTCCCAGCATGCTTGCTGTCCAGGGAGAATAGGATTGGCGGATTACTTGTTGACTGCCTTCGGCACCGACAACTTCTATTCCTAACGCTCCTTCGCTTTCCGGTGGTCTCCACCTCGGCACCAGGGTGACTTCTTGCTCCCCATTGGTGGCCTTGTTTAGTATTAGGGTGGTTTCTGAACCGAGGGAGAGTTGAACATAGTAGGCCAGGTCGCCACGATTGTTAATCTTATGCCCATTTATCGCCAGGATAATGTCTCCCTGTTCTATCCGTGCCTCTGCCGCTGGTGAGCTCGGGGCTACCTGTTGCACCTGAACCTGTTCCATCAAAACGTTATGGGGAATCATGAAAACAGTGGAGAAGAGAATTATTGGGAGAACCAAATTCATCAAAGGTCCGGCGGCGAGAATAAGCGCTCTGATGCCAATGCTTTTGCTGGCGAAGCTCCGGGGCTCCGTCGGGTCTTCCTCTCCCAGCAGCTTGACAAACCCGCCTAAAGGCACGAGATTTAATGAATATACTGTTTCCCCCTTTTTTATGCTTGCCAGCTTTGGGGGGAAGCCTATACCGAATTCCTCTACCTTTACATCGCTGCGCTTGGCAGCTATAAAATGCCCGAACTCGTGAACCAATATGAGTACTGCCAGCATGGCAATGAAGATAAATATCATTATTACTGTGGTTAACATAAGCTTATATCATGGGCTATTTGTAATGTTGTTTCTCTTGTTTGCTCATCAGCAGCAAAGATTTCCTCTATTGACGGTTGACCAATACTTTGATGTTGCTCCAATGCTTTGCTTACTATTGTGGCAATATCGGTGAACCTGATTTTCCCCTGGAGGAAAAACTCCACTGCTACTTCATCTGCGGCACAGAGTGCTGCAGGGTATGTTCCCCCTAACCTGGCAGCATCCAATGCCAGTTTAAGGCAGGGAAATTGAGCATAATCTACAGGTTCGAAGCTCAAAATTTCCTTTCTGCTTAAATCAAGGCGTGGCAACTCAGGATTAGGCAATCGCTCAGGATAGCAAAGTGCATACTGTATTGGCAAACGCATATCAGGGAAGCTCAACTGTGCTTTCATCGAGCCATCGGCAAACTCAATAATGGAATGAACGATGCTTTGTGGATGCACTAATATCTCAATTTTCTCCAGTGAGATATCAAAAAGATGGTGTGCTTCAATAACCTCAAGCCCTTTATTCATCAGTGTTGCTGAATCGATGGTCACCTTATTGCCCATTTTCCAGGTGGGGTGATGGAGGGCTTGCTCCACAGTTACTCGGTCTAGTTGTGACTGTGAGTGGTGATAAAATGGTCCTCCTGAGGCGGTCAAGAAAAGGCGGTGAGGTTCACTTTCTTCGCCCAGCAAACATTGCCAGATGGCGCTATGCTCGCTATCAACGGGCAAGATTTGGACACCGTGCCGGGTGGCTTCTGTGGTAACGATATTGCCTGCCATTACTAACACTTCCTTGTTTGCCAGGGCAACTGTCTTGCCTGCTTGCAAAGCAGCTATGGTGGGGAATAATCCGGCCTTGCCCGATGTAGCTATAACGATAAGGTCAACATCGTCGTGGCTTGCTATTTCCTCCATAGGCATGAACTTCCCCTGGTAACCGAAATCAGGTTCAACAGAGCAGTAAAACAGTTGTGGTTCGAATTCCTCAAGTTGCTGCGCAAGGAGCTTGATATTTTCCCCTGCTGCCAAGCCGCTCACCTGGAATTTGGTGGGAAAGGTGCGGATTACATCCAACGCTTGCTGTCCTATAGAGCCTGTTGAGCCTAAAATGGCAACTCTCTTTACCCCACTACCCATATTACATAATAATATACCATTGGGGCAACGAAGATAAGGCTATCAAGGCGGTCGAGAGCACCGCCGTGACCAGGCAACAATTTGCCGGCATCCTTTGCCTCCAGATTACGTTTGAGCAGGGATTCCACCATGTCGCCAAGCTGGGCAAACAGGCTAATGAGGCAGGCGAGAAGAATAAGTTGCCAGTAGAGCAGAGAAAAAGTACAAAATAAGTTGAGGAGCAGGAACACAGCCACAGCACCAGCGATGCTGCTTAACAAACCACCCGTTGCTCCTTCCCAGGTCTTGCCCGGGCTTGTCGCCGGGGCTAGTTTATGCTTGCCCCATTTTCTTCCGATGAAGTAGGCACCAGTATCATTGGCAAATGTGGTGAACAAAGCAAGATAAACCCAGTTCCGTCCAGCCTCTAATATATCCAGGTTGAGCCAATAGCTTAGCATCCATCCCACGTATAGAACGCCTGCTGCTGTCCATGCCCAATCTTGAAATGCTGTTCCTCGTGGTGAACGAATCAGTATCCATACCAGGGAGATCACCAATGCTACTGACATAATGATAGGTAACAGGTTGACGGAGAGATGGTAATGAAGGCTCAGCGGGCTTAAAGTGAGTGCCACTGCCCATAATAAGCCAAAGCGGGTTAGAGGATGCCCTTTGCCTGAAGTGGCCACCATGCCATAGAACTCCGAAGTGGCGACTAACGCTGCTGCGGCAATGAAAACACCAAACCAGGGGTGGCCAAACCAGACGGCGAGGAGGATAATGGGCAAGAGTATCGCTGCAGTGATAATCCTTTGTTTAAGCATGCCTAAATTCTAAACAAATCCAAAAATCAAAGATAAAGAATCAAAATTACAATTCAAAATGGAAAGGCCTCATTTTTAAACTTTGGTTTGTCATTTTAGGCTGTTTAATTTTGTTCTAGCTTTGGATCCAGATTTGTCTTGATTATCTGGAAAATCCTTCACCTCCAAATTTTGTAGTGTGACCCTTTAGGGTCGTGCAGCACGAGGCTAAAGCCTCGCACTACTTTTTAAACTTTGCTTTGTCATTTTGCACTTTTATTTTTGAGTTTTTACATTGGTTTAGTGTTTCGGGTTTAGTATCTAGAATTTTGCTTTGCTGGAATTGCCGCGTTTCCGGTCTGTACTAACAAGAATGAAGCTCCTTTATTTATCTGTTTATATTTCCTTTATTTCCTTCTCCTTGTCATTCCCCAGCTGGCTTACTTTGCCTATGAATGCCTCGGCGAGTTGGTCCACTTGTTTAGTAGCGCTTTTAAGCTCATCCTCCGATATTTCCTTATTCTTTTCCATTTTCTTCAATTTTGCGATGCTATCCCGCCTTATATTGCGTATCATCACTCGGTGGTCCTCTACTCTTCTTGCCAGCAATTTGGCTAATTCAGCACGGCGTTCCTCGCTCAGTAGCGGGACAGCTATGCGAATTAGATTACCGTCGCTTGAAGGGCTGACACCTAGATTAGATTTAAGTATCGCTCTTTCGATCGCTTTTATCGAGGTGCGCTCCCATGGTTGAATAACGATGAGATTGGCTTCACGGGCAACTATATTAGCCAGTTGGACTAGGGGAAGAGCTTCACCTTGGTAATCAACCATAATGTTATCCAGTAATGCTGGGTTGGCTCGACCGGTGCGGATAGTGGTGAATTCACGAGCCAAAACATCCACAACCTTTTCCATTTTGGCGGTTAATTCAGCGATTACTTGCCTCATTATTTTTGCCCCTGCTGTGAGGATCAGTAATGCCCAATCTCGAATCTAGTGAATCTTGATACCTTTATATTCTCGCCCACTTTGGCAATGGTCTGGTTAATAATTTCCTGCACGCTTCTCGTAGGTTCCTTAATGAATGGCTGATTAACCAGGCAATCTGTTTGTGGGTCAAATTCTTCTTTCTCAGGGATTTCCTCAATGGTGATGAATTGAGGAGAGGTGGCAGCGATTTGCATAGCTATATCGCGCGCGAGTTGTCTGAACTCATCGGTGCGAGCTACAAAATCAGATTCACAATTCAGTTCTACCAGTGCTCCTATCTTGCTGGTGTGGTGGATATAGGCTTCAACTATCCCTTCTGTAGTTACACGCTCCATTTTTTTCTGCGCTACCGATAGTCCGCGACGCCGTAAAACCTTGACCGCTTTTTCTACATCTCCCCCTGCTTGAAGGAGTGCATTTTTGCATTCTACCATTCCAGCGCTTGTCCTGCTTCGCAATTCTTTTATCGCTTCGGTCGGCACTTTCATGTCATTGTTCCTTCGACTGCTCGTCTGCTTGCTCCTTTGGCTGCTCCACTGTTTGTTCCTCCGGTAACTCCTCTACTTGCTCCTTTGGCTGCTCCACTGCTTGTTCCTCCGGTAACTCCTCTACTTGCTCCTTTGGCTGCTCCACTGCTTGTTCCTCCGGTAACTCCTCTACTTGCTCCTTTGGCTGCTCCACTGCTTGTTCC
>CAYVCJ010000044.1:0-8288 GCA_964450165.1 uncultured Dehalococcoidales bacterium | reverse complement strand
ACGTTACACCTCGAGACGGCTGATATATGGACCAGCAAAGCCCATCTGGTGTACCTGAAAATGAGTTCAGCAATCGCAGAGCTTCCCGGGTTGCCATCCAACGTCACCTGGACTCTTAGTGGAGACTATGGCTATCCCTTTGCCGAGGGGAATACCTGGAGCGGTTCAGTGCGTGTTGTAGCTGGTGTCCTGGATGAAATTACTGATTTAGAGTTTAAGATACTTGGTGAGGAGGAGACCATTACCGTGCCCGCGGGAACATTCGACTGCTGGCATATGGTGGCATACGAGCCCACAAGCCCGGGCACTTATGTCAACGAGTACTGGATCAACGAAACTAAGGTGAAGTCAGTTGTAAAGGAGATAGAGCGCTCCCTCTGGGCCGGCGTGGAGACCAGAGAGCTTTCATCTTACTCTGTTAGCTAATTCACTAGTTAGTGCGTTTTAGCAAGACAGCGGTAGCTGTTCCCAACGGCTACCGCTGTCTTATTTCTGCCATCAGGTTAATTGAACTTTTTCATTTCCCGTCATAACCGGGAATCAAGCCGATAATAGACAAAATCTCTTTAGGAATTTTATTGTGGGGAGTATAATAAGAGATATCATATGGGGTTTGAAGTTTTCTATCGTAAGTGGCGACCGCAGAATTTTGCTGAAGTAGTGGGGCAGGAGCCGATAACAAGGACTTTGCGCCGCGCTGTGGAGAGCGGGGAAGTAGCCCATGCTTATCTTTTCTGCGGTCCTCGCGGCACTGGCAAAACGAGTACCGGGCGTATCCTGGCCAAGGCGGTTAATTGTCCCAATCAGCAAGGGGGCGAACCATGCAACAATTGTGATATTTGCCGCTCCATTACCGAAGGAAGCTCTCTGGATATAATGGAGATAGATGCTGCCAGCAACCGCGGCATTGACGAGATTCGCAATCTCAGGGAAAGGGTGGGTTATAGCGCCAGCATCACGCGCTACAAGGTATACATCATAGATGAAGTCCACATGCTTACTGAAGCAGCTTCCAATGCCCTGTTGAAGACTCTGGAGGAGCCACCACCTCATGTAATTTTCGTCTTAGCTACTACTGAGCCACACAAGGTGATATCCACAGTAGTGTCGAGATGCCAGAGGTTTAACTTCTGTCGTTTGGGACAATCAGCGATAGTGGATAAACTGAAAATGATATGTCAAAAAGAAGATATCCAGATTGAGCCTGAATCTCTGAGGGCTATCGCTCGAGCGGCTACGGGGAGTCTTCGTGACGCAGAAAATTTAGTGCAGCAATTGGTAGGCTATTACGGCCGCAAGATTGATTTTGGACAGGTTCAGGCAACTCTGGGGTTAACCAGCGATTTAAGGGTGAAGCAATTGGCAAAGCACGTCCTCAACAGGGATATCTCCGCTGGTCTTCAGGTTATCAACAGTGTCAACAGCGACGGCATTGACCTTCGCTTATTCAATCGAGAACTTGTGGAGTATTTTCGGGGTTTATTGTTAGCCAAATCCAATTGCGAAGAGGCGATAGATGTTACCAGTGAAGACTTGAATGAAATGAAGGAAACTGTAGCCAGTGTTAAGCTGGATTACTTATTAAAAGCGATCAAATCTCTTGCCGGAATAGATTTTCGCGGTGATAGTTATTCTGTTTTACCTTTGGAGATGGCTTTAGTGGATTGTGTTTTGTCCTTTGCTGATGGGCAGCAGGTTACCATCGATAGACCTTCGGAAATTGCAGAGGCTACCTTACCGCAAGATTCTGAGAAATTTGGTGAAGAATCTACCTTATTGACGGAAAAAGTTGAGGAGAGCGAAGGCATCAGGTATGTGCAGGCTCGGTGGAAAGAGTTTATCAATTCTTTGAAAGGCGAAGGTTCAAACGGTAATCTGGATGCCTTTTTACGCAGTGCTTGCGAGCCAGTGGCAGTGGAGGATGATACTCTGGTGTTGGGTTTTTACTATTCGTTCCATAAGGAAAAGATCGAAGACCCCAAGTATCAGCATCTGGTAGAAAGGAAACTTGAAGAGTTTTTCCAGCAGCCCAG
Source organism: uncultured Dehalococcoidales bacterium (assembly GCA_964450165.1). Taxonomy (GTDB): domain Bacteria; phylum Chloroflexota; class Dehalococcoidia; order GIF9; family AB-539-J10; genus CG2-30-46-19. Next base: position 6,255 of record CAYVCJ010000044.1, on the reverse strand, counting down.
TAAAGTAAGGTGCATATTAGTTGAGCGAAAGGAAAGGGCGCCCGGTTCATCAAAGAGGGAAGATCCGATAATCAAGGCTGCTATAGAAATGGGTGGCAGAGTTGTGGATCAATAAATTGGGAAGATGAAAATAGATAAATCGATATTGCGTCAGGCACAGCAATTTCAACAGAAATTAGCTAAGGGGCAGGAGGAATTAGGGAACATTACCGTTGAGGCTACCAGCGGCGGTAGCGCGGTCAAAGTGGTAATTGATGGACACCAGAGAATTCGCTCGGTGGAAATATCACCGGAGGTGGTGGATGCTGAAGACACTGAAATGCTTCAGGACTTGGTCATGGCAGCGGTTAATGAAGCCATTACTAAATCACAGGAACTTGCCAGAAAACATCTCAGTAGCTTGACCGGCGGGCTTGATTTACCAGGAATTCTTTGAGAGATGGCATTTGTTGCTGAGCCCATAGCAAATTTGATCGGGGAATTTAGCAAATTGCCCGGCATCGGCCCCAAAAGTGCTCAAAGATTAGTTTATTATTTGCTGCGCAATTCGGACGAAGAAGCTAAAGCCCTGGCCGAGGCTATTTCGGAGCTTAAGGGGAAGATAAGACTCTGTTCAATCTGTTTTAATATCACCGATTGTGATCCTTGCCCTATTTGTCAAGATAAACAGCGAGACCATTCTAAAATCTGTGTCGTGGAAAAACCATCAGATATCCTGCCTTTAGAGCGCACTGGGAAGTATCAAGGCGTATATCATGTGCTTCACGGAACGATTAACCCGTCGCAAGGAATAGCCCCCGAACAGTTGAAGATAAATGAATTATTATCTCGGCTTCAGGATGGTTCGGTTAATGAGGTGATTCTGGCGACCAATCCTAATCTGGAAGGCGAAACAACGGCGTTATACTTGCACCGGGTCCTTGCCCCTCAGGGTGTTCGCATTAGCCGTCTGGCCCGCGGGTTACCATTCGGTGGCGAGTTAGAGTATGCTGATGATGTGACGCTTGCCCAGGCACTGGAGAGCAGACAAGAATTCTAATAGGCTGTCAATGACTTCACCCCATACCTATCAGGCTCAAGGTATTGCCATTAAGCAGACCAAGTTTGGTGAGGCTGATAAAATTGTTACTGTTTATACTCTGGAGTTTGGGAAACTAAAGGCGGTGGCTAAGGGGGCATGTCGTCCTGGAAGTAAACTGGGTGGTAATGTAGAACCTCCAAATTACAGCTTGTTAATGCTGGCTAAGGGACGTAACCTGGATATTATCACTCAAAGCCAGACTATCGATGGATTCTCGGGATTGAAAGGCGACCTGTGGTGCATCTCTTGTGGTCTTTATATCTTAGAACTCATTGATGTTTTTACTACTGAGGGTAGCCCCAACCAACCATTATTTGATTTACTGCTTGATACCTTGAAGAATCTATCACCGAGCAATGGTGACGAAACTGTATTACGGTATTTCGAACTTCAGCTTCTTCATCATCTTGGCTATCGCCCTCAGTTGCATAAATGCGTTGTCTGTAGTTCATCCCTTAAGCCAGGGCTCAATTTTTTTAGTCCTGGCCAGGGAGGAGCACTATGCCCTGAATGTAATCATGCAGAATTTGCCTCTCGCGCTATTTCAATTGACGCATTAAAAGTTCTTCGGCTGTGGCAGGATTGCGATTATCCTACCGCCAGCCGGGTAAAAATGTCTTCCAAGCTATCTTCAGAGTTGAGGCAGTTAGTGCAGGAGTATATAACGTATTTTTTGCAGAGGGAGGTTAAATCGATGGCATGGCTAGAACAGCTAAGGAGAGGGATTACTGTTGACAGTAATTGTGGGGTAAACTAAAATCGCCGAGCAATAAAATAACCATCGATATATGGTAGGGCTTTATTTTGGGTACTGATTGGCGCCCCAAGCTGGGAGACAAGTTTGTACGTCGTCCCCGAGCCAAAGCTCATCCTTTAAGACGTGCCCTGGGAGTATTTGGTTTATTCAGTGCTGGCTACGGCAATGTTGGCTCATCCATTTATTATGCTCTGGGGCTTGTAGCTTTAGTCGCTCTGGGGGCAACCCCTGTAGTTTTACTTATTGCCGGCATTTTTTTCATCTTTACCGCTCTCTCTTATGCTGAAGGCACAGCTATGATACCTGAGGCTGGTGGTTCAGCCAGTTTTGCTCGCCGTGGCTTTAATGATTTACTCGCCTCCATAACTGGTTGGGCACTGGCATTTAACTATATCGTAACCATTGCCATTTCCGCTTATACTGCCCCGGCTTACCTGGGATATTTTTGGCAGCCACTTACAGAACCAGTAACCGGCACGATTGCTGCTATGGGAATCATTTTTTTCTTGATGTGCCTCAATGTCATCGGCGTTAAACAGTCATCAATTTTTAATACTGCCTTTGCTATACTGGATGTGCTTACCCAAATACTTATTATAGCTCTAGCGATATTGTTCATTTTCGCTCCTCACCCTGAAATCTTTTCTCATAACGTTATAGGTAACTGGCCTTCAGCATCCGGTCTAATTCTGGGCATTGCTATAGCCACGGTGGCTTATACCGGGGTGGCGACAGTATCACAGCTTTCTGAAGAGGCAAGGCATCCTGCGATAACTGCCCCCAGAGCGTTAATCTTGATGATATTCGTGGTGATGATTTTATTCAGTGGCATCTCGGTAGCGGCTTTCTCCACTATGACACCGATTGAGATGGCTTCAGAATGGGCAAGAGACCCTGTAGCTGGCATCGCCTATGGGCTTTCTACAGCTATAGTGCCTGAGGAGATAGCTGCAGGATTGTCGTCGAGCCCAGCAGGGATTATCGTCATTACCGCCTTTTTCGGAGGGATTCTGAAACTCCTGCCCATATTAGTAGCTGTGTTAGCAACAACCATTTTGATTATCGCTACTAATGCCGGGCTTATGGGGATTTCCAGGTTAACTTTTTCTCTGGGAAAGTTTCAGCTTATACCATTGCTATTCTCAAGAGTTCATCATAAATTTAAGACGCCTCATAGAGCGATAATCTTTTTTTCCTTATTTGCTCTGTTGCTGCTCATTCCAGGATTCTTTGCTCCTGATACTTTTATCATATTGGGTGGTCTGTATGTTTTTGGTTCCCTCCTCACTTTTACTTTAGCTCATGCCTCCATACTCAGGTTGCGGATAAGGCATCCCGAGCTTCCCCGTCCTTTTAGGCTCCGGGGGAATATCAAGTTCAAGGGGTGTGAATTGCCCGTAACAGCTATTCTCGGACTAGTGTTTTCCAGTGCTATTTGGCTGACAGTGGTTATGACACAACCTTACGCCCGCTGGGTTGGTTTTGGTTGGATGACCTTTGGGCTTATTTTTTACCTCGCATTTCGCCATCGAAAGAAATTACCTTTGATTCGAGTAGCTCCAGAAGCTAAGCTTCCTGTTGACTAAAAAAGGATAGCAGGTTAATATCTCCAGTTGATGATGGAGATAAAGAACATTTTGGTGCCTACAAATGGTAGTGGTGTTGATGAGGAGGTCGTAAAGCTAGCTTGCAGTTTAGCCAGGAAAGCTAAAGCAAAAGTTTACGCTGTTTATATTATTGAGGTGGAGCGAAGCCTCCCTCTGGATACTCAGGTCGATTCAGAGACTGAGAAAGCAGAGAAAATACTTACCCACGCTGAAGATATTGCTGCTGACGCGGATTATGAAGTAGAGACCGATCTGCTCCAGGCTCGTGATGCTGGACCAGCTATCGTTAATGAGGCTGTGGAAAGAGAGGTAGATTTAATAATAATGGCGACTGTTTATAAGAAAGCACCTGGTATACCCGATTTGGGCAAGGCTGTCTATCATGTGTTGAAAGAAGCTCCTTGCCGAGTCTTATTATATCGAGACTCCATTTCTTGAAGTTGAACAGTGAATGTAATTATTATGGGCTGTGGACGTATAGGGGCTGAATTGGCTCATTTACTCGATGCTGATGGGCATAAGCTAACCATTATTGATGTAGATAATGCTAGTTTTGACAAATTACCGCCTGATTTCAGTGGCATGGCCTTTTCGGGGGATGCCACTGATGAGGAAGTACTTAGGAAGGCCGGTATGGAGCAAGCTGATGCCTTTGTAGCAGTGACCCGCGATGATGAACTGAATGCTATGGCAGCTCAAATTGCCAGGCAGATATTCGATGTTCCCAGGGTGTTATGTCGAATCTATGACCCGTTGCGAGAGGACTTTTACAGCGGCCTAGGTCTTGAGGCTATTAGCCCCACAAGAGTATTTGTTCGCCTGTTAAAAGAAAGGCTGGAAGGGTAACCGGGAAAGATGTACGTTATAGTCGTTGGTGGTGGGGACCTGGGGCATTATCTGTGTAAGCAATTGCTGGATGAGGGGCATGAAGTATTGGTGATCGAGAAAGATGCCGGGAAGTGTGAGCACATAGAGGAGGAACTTGGTGACATATGCCTGTGTGGTGAGGCCTCTGAGATGGCCATTTTGGAAAAGGGAGGGATAAGTAGAGCAGACATGGTTATCGCCGTTACTGGTGAGGATGAGGATAACTTGGCAGCGTGTCAGATAGCTAAGCAAAAGTTTAATGTTCCTCGAGTTATCGCTAGAATCAACGTTCCCAGGAACGAGAAGATATTTGCTAAATTAGGAATAGAGTCCGTTGTGGATATTGTGTACCTGGTTTCAGAGCATATCAAAGCGGAAACCATGCTCTTTCCTTTGATTCGCTTATTTAGCATTAGAGACAGGGGATTGGAAGTTGTGCTTGTGAGAGTGGGAAAGAATTCGCCAGCAGTGGGGAAGCCAATTGGGGAGCTATCATTGCCATTGGGCTCTGTTGTATCCTCGGTCATTTCCCATGGAGAGGAATCTCAGATACCAACTGTGAACACCGTTTTAAGGGAAGGTGATCAACTAATCTGCTTGATTTCCACTGAAAATATAGACTTGCTTCAAGCTATATTTAAGGAAAGTTAATCACGATGCCTGAGGTCGCATTTCAAGGGGAAAGAGGCGCTTTTAGCGAAGACGCCGTGGTAAAGTTCTTCGGGGAGGATACTGCTCTTTTACCCTGTGCTCGACTTAGGAATGTTTTCCAGGCAGTGTTGGAAGATAGGGCTAATTTTGGCGTAGTACCAGTGGAAAATTCGCAAGCAGGCAGTATCAATGAAACGTATGACTTGCTTCTAGAATACCCCCTCAATATATTTGCCGAAATTATCCTCAGGATAAGCCACTGTTTAATGGCTTTACCTGGCGAAAGTCTAAGTAGCATAAACACGATTTATTCACATCCTCAAGCCCTGGCTCAGTGTGAACAATTCTTAAGAAAACTGGGGCTCAACATAGTACCTGGCTACGACACTGCGGGCAGTGCCAAGATGATAAAAGAAAGCGCATTGAGTGGGTGTGCTGCTGTGGCTAGCGAAAGGGCTGCTGATATTTATGGTTTACAGATTTTGGCTCCTGGAATAGAAGATAATAGGGATAACTATACTAAATTTTTCGTCATTTCCAAGCAAGAAGCCAGGCTGGGACAAAAAAACAAGACCTCTCTGGTCTTCGGTACCAAGAACGCGCCTGGTGCACTCTATTCTGTGTTGGGGATCCTTGCTACCAGGAATATAAACCTGACGAAGTTGGAATCAAGACCCAGCAAAAACAAGCCCTGGGAATATATATTCTATGTTGATTTTGAAAGCGAGCTGGGTGGTAAGGTTTATCAGGAAGCGATGGGGGAACTAACCCGGGAAGCCACTTTTGTTAAGATACTGGGTTCTTATCCTCAATGGGAACAACAATCAGGTTAATCTTGCCTTTAGCTTCCGATAAGTATCGGCCAACGCCTCCGAGATGACCCTCGTCTCACTTAATACCGGCATAAAATTAACATCGCCTTCCCACCGAGGTACTATATGGGTATGGAGATGCCCTTCAATGCCAGCCCCGGCAACCCTACCCAGATTTAACCCAATGTTGAAACCCGCTGGCTTCAATACCTCTGTTATAAGTTCAATGCTTTTCTTGACAATGATGAAGTGCTCCTTTGCTTCCTCGTCGGTCAAATCTTGAAGGTTTGCCACATGTCGGTAAGGTGCTACCATCAAGTGCCCCGGGTTGTACGGAAAGGCATTTAGCATTATGAAATTGGTTTGCCCACGATAGAGGATGAAATTCGCTTCATCGTTACTCTCTTTGGGTTTTTGGCAAAGAAGGCAGCCTTCCTCTTTAGCCTTTTGTATGTATTCTATCCTCCAGGGTGCCCAAAT
>CAYVCJ010000043.1:0-8695 GCA_964450165.1 uncultured Dehalococcoidales bacterium | reverse complement strand
TGGATGCCGCATAGTGAAATACTATCTTATGAGGAAATTTTATCTGTTGTTCGGATAGCAGCCGGACTGGGCATTAACAAAGTGAGACTTACCGGTGGTGAGCCACTGGTTAGAGCAGAGTTGCCTGAACTTGTCCGGATGCTTTCTGAAGTAAAGGGAATTGATGAGGTATCCTTAAGCACAAACGGGACACTTCTTAAGAAATATGCGGTGGAGCTCAAGCAAGCAGGGCTAAAGCGAGTTAACATAAGTTTAGACACATTCAAAAGGGATAGGTTTCGATATATAACCCGCTATGGGGAATTAGAGGATGTTCTTGATGGCATCAATGCGGCCATGAATGCTGACCTGCTGCCGGTCAAAATAAACATGGTGGTCATGCGAGGGATAAATGACGATGAGGTGCTTGACTTTGCCAGGATGACTTACAAGCAAGGGTGGCATGTCCGCTTTATTGAGCTCATGCCCTTTACCGAAATGGGGGAAGTTGTGCCCTCAGATGAATTGCGGCAGCGCATTATGTCGCTTGGTTCACTTACAAAAGCTGAAAGCTATCAACTATCAGCTATCAGTGGCAATGGACCAGCCAGGTATTACCATTTGCCTGGAGCCAGCGGCACTATAGGCTTTATCAGCCCTATCACTGAGCCTTTTTGCTCGGATTGTAATCGATTGCGGCTCACTTCGGATGGGAAGCTTTGCCCCTGTCTTTTCTCGGATGAAGGCGTTGACTTAAAACAGCCGCTGCGTAGTAATGTCTCTTTTGAGGAGATAAAGCGTCTAATTTTGAAGGCGGTTGCCTTGAAGCCAGAACGTCATCACCTGGGGAAAGATGTCGGCGTTTCTATAAAGCGAAGGATGTCACAGGCTGGAGGATAGAAAGGAATAGGTGAAAATAAAGGAGGTAGCTAATGGCAGAAGTAGAGCAGGTGCGTATGGTGGATGTTACTGGGAAAAAAGAAACAAAGCGTGAGGCAGTAGCGGAAGGGAGAGTAAAAATGAAGCCTGCCACTGTGGACCTCATCCGTCAGGGGAAGATAGCGAAGGGGGACGTGTTGACTGTGGCGCAGACTGCAGGAATAATGGCAGCCAAGGAAACTTATCGCCTCATACCACTATGCCATCCCTTGCTGCTTACCAATGTTACCGTGGAGTTTCTCATTCCTGAGAAAGGCGATTCTATTGCCGTCACTGCCATTGCTAAAGGCGTTGGAAAAACGGGCTTCGAAATGGAAGCACTGGTCGCTGTATCGGTGACTGCTTTAACTATTTATGATATGTGCAAGCCGGTGGACAAGGCTATGACTATCGAAGGAATCCATCTGGTAAGAAAGAGTGGTGGTAAGAGCGGAGTTTATGTTGCTTAACCTTGATTGATTTTTTAGGGTAATCGGAAGTTTTATCGAAATCGTCAAAGCAATTTAAAACTTCCGTTCGTTCTGGTCACCAGATTTTTTCTCACCAGTCGTTCCAGATGTTTTTCAATCATTATTTTTTCGAAGTGTTCATATATTATCTTTGGCTCGGGGAATTCTTTGTAGATGAAAGCCCGGGGGACGATTTCTTGAATAGTCCGCTCCTTGCTCAAGAAATCTATTAGTTTCTTCTCCCTTTCGAATATCTTGTTCAAATAGACATCCAATTTTTTCTTTATGGTTTCACGTCCGTATGTGATGGGCTTATGGCTCGAGATGGCAATTTCGAAGTCAAGTCCCTTGATATTTTCAATGGACTTGATGAACTGGTCAACATCTGAATCTATACAACCATACCACGGTCCGAATGTGGATAGATCGATATCGGCTAAGAAAACCAGACGCTCACTGGGAACAGAAAAACAACAATGACCTGCTGAGTGCCCTGGCGTATGAATCACGTTTAGCTTGATTGACCCAAGGTCAAAAACGTGTCCATTTTTAAATTCCAGGTCAACCCTCGAGTCCTTCAACCCAAAAAAATCTCTTAAGTATAAATCGAGGGATTTCTCCAGTTCCGCTCCCGGTGGTAAGCCATAAAGCTCCTTTAATTTTTCTACTGACCTTACTGCTGGGGCATCCAATTTGTGACAGCAGATTTTGGCGTCTTCAAAAAAATAATTATAAGCAATGTGATCCTCGTGACCATGCGAAATCAGAACCAGGTCTATCTTCTTTTCTTTCGCTAACGCTGCAGCTAATTTAGGCCCTATGCCGGTATCAATTAAGACCTTGCTCTCGCCATCAATAAACAGCGAGTTAGAGAAAGGATACCGTCCATCGTTTTCACCAGGGATGAAAAAAAGTTTGTTTGCGATTTCGACATAGTTCAAAATACAGCCTTCGTCTATTGTTAGTATTTGGCTCGAAAAGCCTCTTTTAAGTCAAAGGGAAACTGCAAAACCCAGCAAAGTTTAAGAAGTTCTTTAATTATGGCTTACATGATCCGTGAATTTTCACCTACATCATCTTGTATTTCGGTCCATCTCCGCCTTCAGGGATTCTCCATTGTATGTTCTGGTGGGGGCATTTTACCCGGCACGTCCGACAGTGACTGCAGTTTGATGGGCTCAGGATCATTTTCCCTTCGGCAAACCGGTATACCTGACAGGGACAAAAGAACTCACAGGGATGGCATTGATATTCCTCTCCGCAAGTCGTGCACAGTTGAGGGTCCAGCAGGGTGATATGTGATGGTGCGTCTTCTCTGTGGTGAGTGCCTGAAAGACTAACAGCGGTAAGCTTATCAATTCCGCCTTCGTATCGTCTGTTTAGCTTTGCTTTAGTCATATGTTTATAGTCAGGTTCAGTGGTCAACCTCCCCGGGATGAATTTATGTAATAGTGAAAATGGCATGCCCAGGTAAATTCCAGCTCTCCCAGCTTTGGAGAAAATCTGCCGGTAATTCCTTGCTTCACGTAGCTCCTTGCCCACAAAGCTACCCTCCAGTAAGCTTTTGTATTTACCCAGTGTGTGTGCTGAAAAATCTTGTTTTTCGATAGCTTCAAAAACGACATTAGCTGCCAGTATGCCTGACTTGATAGCATAATGGAGCCCTTTAAGCTTCTTGGTGCTCAATAAGTTAGCTGCGTCTCCTATTATGAGCGCACCATTTGCCACAGGCTCGGGCATTGAGTAGTAACCACCTTCGGGGAGCGTCTTTGCCCCGTAAGCAACCACTTCCCCACCGTAGAGCAGCCTTTTAACAAACCAATGGGATTTCAGCAGTTGAAGTTCTCTTTGGGGGTCAAGGTCACAATATTTCCAATCCAGCGAGATGTAAATAGCCAGTGCTGCCAGGTCTTTTCCCATACTGTATATCGTGGCTCCACCGAAAGTACTTGCCTTGTTGGGGAACCCTAACATATACGCAGCATAGTTGCTTTCCAGGTTATTGTATTTGGGCAGCTTGATAATTTCCTTAACCCCAATGGAGTAGATAGGTGGGTTTGTGTCGTCAGCGAGGTTTAGCTTTTGAATCAATTGCTCTGACAACACGCCTAGGGAGCCGTCTCCAAAGACGGTCACCTTGGTTTTCAAAGTCTCACCGGGTATGTAATTCGATTGAGGCTTCCCGTCCTTATCCAGTCCTTTAGAAGCCAGCCTTATTCCGGTAACAGTGCTGTTTTTCACAACAACTTCCTCACCTACGAAACTGGTGTAAATTTCCACCCCGAGAGAACTGGCGTGACCAGCCAGCCAGTTAACAAGCTCGCTCACTGAAACAGCGTAATTACCACTGTGGCGCATGTAAGATGGGATAAAGAGCTCGGGGACCTTTATGGGAAGCTTTGGTAACAGGAAGAAGACCTCGTCTTTCTTCACCACGTTTGCCATCATTTTCTTAACGAACTGGCTTTCATCCTTTCTCCAATCAGGGATTAGCTCATCGAGGACTTCGGCTTCAAAGAGAGCACCAGATAAATTGTGCTGGCCTAGCTTATCTGCTTTTTCGATAACTACAACGGACTCATTCCTCCCGTTCTTATTGAGTAACTGCTTTAACCTTATAGCTCCAGCCAGGCTTGCCGGTCCTGCCCCCACGAACAACACATCGGTGTTATTTAGTAAGGACTCGTCTGTTGTGGTTTCCGTTTTAGCTTTAGCCATCGTTACATACTGCTTAATACTTTGGTCAACTCAGGGATCACATCCTCCAGGTCTGCCACTATCCCAAAATCGGCGACTTTGAAAATGGAGGCGTTCGCATCTTTATTCACGGCTAGTATGACCTTGGAGTTTTGCATTCCGGTGGTGTGCTGTACAGCACCTGAGATTCCCACGGCGATATAAAGGTTAGGAGTAACTGTTTGCCCGGTTTGCCCCACCTGATGGCCATGGTCTGTAAATCCTGATTCTACCGCTAATCTGGAGGCACCTACCATCGCTCGTTGATTCAGAAATTTCGCGAGGCTTTCTGCTAATGGCGGAATATACTTATCGAATCCCTTTTTGCTTTTTAATCCTAGACCACCGCTAACGATTATATCAGCATCCTTAAGCTCGGTCGTTGATTCGTAGAGCTCGGAGGAAATTATCCTTACCCCCAAATCCGATTTTGTCAAATGAGGAGTAAATTCGATAAGTTCACCGCTCTTACTATTATCGGGCTCCAGAGCTTTCATAACTCCTGGCCTGACGGTAGCCATTTGCAATGGTGAATTCTTGGTAATTATGCTTGCCATTATGTTTCCACCCAAAGCCGGTCTTGTTTGCATCATGATTGCGGTAAGCTCTTGAGTTCCCCTCTTATGGTCTATTATATCCAGTTCAGTGCAGTCAGCAGTTAATCCCGATTTCGAGCTGTAAGCCACTCTGGGAGCAAGTTCTCTCCCCAAAGGCGTGGCACTGAATAGCATTATCTGTGGCTTGTAGTTGGCAATTAGCTCTGAGATTGCTTTCTTATACGGGATAGGGAAGAAATGGTCCAGCAGTTTATGTTCCGCCACATAGACTTTAGCAGCGCCACGAGCTATCAGTTCTGATGCTAAGTGCTTTACATTGAAGCCACATAAAATTGCCGCTGTTTCCTCATTCAGGGAACTTGCTAACTCGGTTGCCTTTCCCAGTATTTCAAATGAGGCTGGATTTATTTCCCCGCCTTCTTGTTCGGCATATACCCAGACTTCTCCCTGGTAATTACCTTTCTTGCTTGAGGGTAGTTGGTATTTTGGCTGGGTGGTTTCTTCACTGGAAGCTGGTTCAGCGTGATATGCTTCTTTCACCAGCTTTGCTAGCTTTTCTAAATTTTCCTCAAAAATGCAACTCCTCTTGCTGACTTCCTTGGGAGAAAAGACCCTTACCACATCAGTTCTGGAGCCTCCGAGTCCGATAAGAGAGCTGTCAGCGTCTATATCCTGGGTATTCCACCGATGAAGTTCCTGAGAATATGCCCATCTTGTTCTGCTGAAAGAAGGGTAGAAAGGCTTTGTCCATTCAGTAACGGTTATCATGCAAGGAAAACTTTGAGGAGTCATTGTTTCAGCTCCTCTTCTCGTTATCCTTTCCACCCTCAAGTCACCATTTTCGATGCTGAATCCCGTTGCATATGCGATATGTGGTATGTTGAGTTCTTCAGCGACTTGTGGTGGAACCTGGGCGGTATCGCCATCTATTGACTGCATGCCTGTGATAATCAAGTATTGGTTATCTCCTTGGAATATATCTTTGGCAATTCTTCTTATCGCTTGAGCCAGTGGATATGAGGTAGCTGGTGTATCTGCACCTCCCAGCTTTCTGTCGGTCAACAGGACGCCTTTGTCAGCACCTACGGAAAGGGTATAGGTGAGAACCTCTTCGGCAAAGGGAGGTCCCATTGTTAAGCTCACTACCTCGCCGCCAAGCTGTTTCCTCAGGCTTAAGGCAAATGTCAATGCTTGCTTGTCAAGCTCATTGCATACGTTGTCTAACAGGGCTCTCTTCAATGTGCCTTTCTCTATATCCCAGGCATCGTTGGGAATATTCTTGATGTCAGGTACCTGTTTGACTAAAACTAGGTAATTCATCGAGATTCAAACTGAAATGTTACCAATAACAGCTTACCGTTTGCAACTTTACATAATTGCTCTCTCTGTCAAAGGGGGCAAAGGGTAAAAGAAGTATTTTTTAAAAAGAAGAGCGTGAGAGAATATAGACAGGTAAGTCTCGATAATGCTATTATACGACTTTGCACTAAGGGATAGGTATGAAATTAACCCGGAGGGACTTCCTGAAGGTTTGCGGAGGAACCGCTGCTGGAACTGCCCTTTTGGGGATGTTAGGTCCCGAATCCTTTCTTGAAGCGGCTCCTATAGATATCCCGCTCAGAAAAAAAATTGGTGAGAAGACCACCATTTGTTGTTATTGTGGCGTTGGTTGTGGGGCGATCATGGCGGTGGAAAGTGGAAAAATTACAAACATTGAAGGAGACCCTGACCATCCAATTAATAGGGGTTCTCTGTGTCCAAAGGGTGAAGCTTTATATGAAGTAGCTAACAGTGAACGGCGTCTAAAAAGTGTGCTCTATCGCTCCCCAGGAGCTACAAGCTGGGATGAGAAACCCTGGGATTGGGCTATCGAGCAAATTGCCAGAAGGATTAAGGATACTCGGGATAGTAACTGGATTAGCCAAGATAAAGATGGCAAGGTGGTCAACCGCGTCGAGGCCATAGCCTCAGTGGGAAGCGTATTTACCAATAGCGAAGAGGCTTATTTGATGACCAAGCTCCAGCGCTCTTTGGGCTTGGTGTATATCGAGAGCGCAGCAAGGATTTGCGTCTCCTCTGCTGTGGCGGCTAATACTGAGACTTTCGGCAGAGGACCCATGAGCAATAGCTGGATAGATTTAAGGAACAGTGACTGTGTTATGGTCGTCGGTTGTAATGCTGCCGCGACCTTTCCAGTCGCCTTCAAGTGGATTATTAAGGCGATGGAGAAAGGAGCTAAACTAATTCATGTTGACCCCCGTTTTACACGCACTTCAGCTAAAGCTGATATCTATGCCAGGCTCAGAACAGGAACTGATGTTGCTTTTGTTGGCGGGATAATTAACTATGTCCTCGATGATATGGAGCAAAGACCAGAAAACTACAATACGGAATATGTGAGGGAGTACACCAATGCTTCCTTCCTCATCAATCAAGATTTTAAATTTGAGGATGGGATTTTCAGCGGATATGACTCTTCCTCAAGGAGTTATGATAAATCTAGCTGGCAGTATCAACTGGACGAAAATGGCAATCCCAAAATGGATAAAAGCCTTCGAGACCCACATTGTGTGTTTCAGCTCCTGAAGAAGCACTTCTCACGCTATGATGCTGAGACTGTGTGCAAAATAACAGGCACGCCAAAAGAAGACTATCTTGAGGCTTGCCGCACCTTCGCTGCCACTGGAGCGGCAGGAAAGGCTGGAGCTATTGTTCTCTCTTCAGGCGCTTGTCAACATACCCAAGGAACTCAGAATGTTCGGGCTTACGGGATATTGCAGCTCCTGCTGGGGAATATGGGAGTAGCTGGTGGGGGGATTAATGGGATTGCCGGAGCGTCAAACGGGCTCGGCTGTAGCGTACAAGGTCGGCTTTTTCACTGGCTGCCAGGGACTCTTTCCTCACCCACAGCCGACCAACAGAGTCTAGAAGAATATGTCAAGGCTAATGGAAATGAGGCATATATCGTAAGCTTGCTCAAGTCCTGGTATGGAGACAATGCTACGGCAGCTAATGACTACGGTTTTAATTGGCTTCCCAAGGGAAGCGGCAATTATTCCTTTGTGCCCTTATTCGCCGCAATACATTCAGGCACGATAAAAGGTTTAATCTGTTGGGGCATGAATCCCGCGGTAAGCGGGCCCAATAGCAGCTATATTCGTGAGGCTCTTGCGAAATTGGATTGGATGATAGTAATTGACCTATGGGAAACGGAAACCGCCAGTTTCTGGAAGAGGCCCGGGGTTGACTCTGCAAGCATTGATACCGAGGTCTTTCTCTTGCCGGCAGCCAGCTCGCTGGAGAAAGAGGGAAGTGTCAGTAATAGCTCACGCTGGGTACAATGGCGCTACAAGGGGATAGAGCCTCCCGGTGAGGCAAAGGATGATCTCTGGATTACCAATAGGCTTATGCTTAAACTAAAACAGCTCTATGAAACAGAAGGTGGCCCCAACACCGATGTCATTAACGGCTTAACGTGGAAGTATGGTGACCCGCCGGATGTTCACAGTGTAGCTAAAGAGATCAATGGATATGACCTTGAAACTGGTCAGCTACTGTCAGATTTAACCAAGCTTAAAGCCGATGGCACAACAACCTCAGGCAACTGGATTTTTTGTGGAAGTTACACTGAAGAAGGAAATATGGCAGCCCTGCGTGATCCTTCTCCGGGGCCTTTTAACATAGGTCTTTTCCCTAAATGGGCCTGGGCTTGGCCGTTGAACCGGCGTATCTGGTACAATCGGGCTTCGGTGGATGTTGAAGGCAAGCCATGGGATCTCAATCGTCCAGTCATAGAATGGGACTCCCTAATAGAAGGATGGATGGGCGATACTCCGGATGGAGGCTGGCCCCCAATAAGTATAAGCGGCAAGTATCCTTTTATTATGAAGCCGCAAGGGAGAGCGCATCTCTTTGGTCCGGGTAGGCTGGATGGTCCTCTCCCGGAGCACTATGAGCCGTGGGAAAGTCCGGTTATGAATCCCATGACATCTCAACAAAGCGACCCAGTGCTTAAGTTATGGAACTGGGATAAGA
>CAYVCJ010000042.1:2027-8887 GCA_964450165.1 uncultured Dehalococcoidales bacterium | reverse complement strand
CTCATGTGTTGGGTCTGCTGCGTGAGTAGCCTCGACATAATCGAGCGCTACGGGTGTTCCAATTCTAATTTGTTCCGGTCTGGAGGTATCTACCCCTGAGATGCGAGCGCAAATCTTGGCGCCTTCCTCCAGTTCCACAATGCCACAGCAATAATGTTTTTCCCTGCCGTACCCTTCTTCAACCATTAAGGGAGACCCCACAGCAACAACGGTGTAAGCCACAACCTTCCCCCTTCCTTTCATTTCCTCCAGCTCCATTTCACTACCGTGACACTCAGGGCAGATGGGTTTCGGGGGCACGGCTAAATGACCACATTTGTTGCATCTCGAGCCCATCAACTTATGTTCGCTGAGTAATTTATTGTATGCCAGGCTGTAAAATTTATTCTCAGCTACTTCTGTTAGTTTGTTTTCTAAAGCCATTGATACTACCTCCTCTCAAAGATATTGACTACAATGGTAGAGCCGTGTGCCCCGGCATTGTGCATCAAGCCCAAATCGACGTCCTTTTTCTTCACCTGTCTCGGTCCAGCCTCTTCCCTCATTTGCTTGAATATCTCCACTACCATGCCGGTGCCCGATGCTCCGATGGGATGTCCTTTAGCCTTGAGGCCGCCATCTGTATTGATGGGCAGCTTACCATCCAATCTGTTTTCTCCCTCCCTGATTGCTTTCACCGCCTCCCCCGGCTTATAGAATCCCAGGTCTTCCATGCCAACTAATTCAGCTATGGTGAAGCAATCGTGAACTTCAGCAATTTTTATATCCTTAGGACCAACGCCGGCCATTTCGTAAGCTTCCTTTGCTGCCAGTTTAGCAGCCCTCAGCGAAGTCAACTCATCTCTTTCAGCTAAGAAGTAATCGCTTGCCTGCCCGGTTCCAATTACATAAATTGGTTTATCGCTAAAGTTCCTGGCGATGTCCTCGGCGACAAGCAAAACACATGAAGCGCCATCGCAGATGGTGGAGCAATCAAATAGCCTCATTGGCCAGGCGATGACGGGATTCTGCTTTGGGTCATGCAAGAACTCCATTTCATCTGCCCAGTGCGGCTCAGGCAAGCCTTTCTTCACTGCCGAGGCTGCCCGCCTTTTCATGATATCCGGGATGGAAGCATCGAAGTGAGCATGGGGATTAAGCGCACCATTATAGTGATTTTTTATTCCCAGTCTCATGAAGTCTTCGACGGTGGTGCCGTATCTTGCCATGTGGGCTGTAGCTATAGTGGCGTAAATTCCGGGAAAGGTTTCACCAGCAGGAATCTCAGTGTCGGGGTCCATAGCAGCAGCGAGGACTTCAGTTACATGTGGAGTATCCAGGTTGGTCATTTTTTCCAGACCACCAGCGAGGACGATATCGTAGATGCCAGAGGAAATAGCGATGACTGCTTCTCTGAAGGCGACTCCGCTGGCAGCGCAGGCATCCTCAAACCTGATGGCTGGCTTGGGAACAAGCCCGATGCGATTAGCAACTGCGGGGGCAACGTGAACCTGACGCTCAAAAAGGTCGCTACTGATATTTCCCAGGTACAGGGCATCGATTTCATTGGGGTCAAGTCCTTTATCTACTGACTGTTTCAATTCATTGTATGCCTCGACAAAAAGGTCTTGTCCTCTTACTCCTTTAGGATAAACCCCGAACTTTGATAGCCCTGCTCCCACAACAGCAACACCCCGACCTAATTTACGTTTCTTTTGAATCATGAATCACCTCCGCTTATTGAAACCTGTAATTATATTATTTTTGGGCGGCATTTACCACAGAAGCTTGCCTCCTTCCAGTCGGTGTCAGCAAGACAATTTGAAAAATGCATAACGCACCTGGGGTCAGGGCAATGTTCCAGGTTGAAGGTGTGCCCGAGCTCATGGACTATCTCTTTAGTCGCTCTTTGTATAAACAAGGTTCTGTCTGGTGGCAAGCCATAATATTCCTGCCTCAAGCGGCATAAAGATATGATTGTTAGTTTGTGGACAATATCAGCTTCGCCGAAGACGAAATTAAGCCCCGGTGCGTAAAGGTCAACCTCGGTTATGCCCACCACTCTCTCATCCCTTTCCCTTCGCGAGGTAGACAGGGAGGCTATTAACTCTGAAGCATGATATTGCCCTCTTTCTGAATCATAAGCATGGGCAAGGTCGCTGAGTCCTGGCTTTATCTCTACAGGACAATTGAAAACCAGCTTGATTTTCTCCCTGAGCTCACCCATCACCTCGTCAGCTACATCACCCAGTGGCTTAAGCGTGACTCTCATTTTCAGCTAACCAGCTTTGTATTTCTGCTAATGCGTGTTTCCTATTATCCCCGGTTACTAGAAGCGTTTTGACTTCAGGATGGTGTTTGATTTCATCGGCAAAAGGATTTGGATTGAGCATAATTGTGCCCAAGACCTTTTTGCCACCATTTATTGCCTGCCACACTGTTTCTCTGAATTGTGGTGATAGAAGCTCCATCTTACCAATTTCATCGATCAGTATTACATCGCATTCCCGTAATGCTTGCTGAATTGCTGAAACGCCCACTTTATTCAAGCTATCAATATCAACTTTATATTTGCTTACCTGAAATGGGCTGGAGAAGTTAACATGCGCCAGGATTGCCTCTTTACCATCCAGGGTAATTATCTTGAATCCCTGCCTTATCCCGCTGCTGCGTATTTCTTCAGTGTAAAAGCCGCCAGCCTTAGCCCCAGCTCTAGCTATAGCTTCCTTGATGAGGCTGGTTTTGCCTGTGCCTGGCTTGCCAGTTAGCAGAAGAACGTTAACCATTACTCTTCTGCCAATCTCTGTGCTCTTCTTTTTCCCTTGAGCTTCTTGCGATGCTCGCGGTGTTTTAACGCCGCCACTCTTTTCTTCTTATTCATTTTTCCGCTATAAATGAAAACAAATTTCCATTATACACTATATTTACTCCTTAGATTATGGGATAAATTAGCTACCAGTTCCAGAGCCTGGCGTGCTGCCTCGGGTGACAAGGAAGCCAGTCCACAAGAAGGGGTTAGCAAGCTTTGCCTTAAAATTTGCTTAAAGCTGATGCCATTTTTGGTGAATGGAGCTATGGCTTCTCCAAGTCTATCATAGAGGCTGGACACAGTTTCGCTGGATAGGGCTTCTTCAGTATTGGGGACAATTCCCCAGGCGATGGCACTTCCTCGCTCGAGGAAGGAGTTCACTTCACCGGGATAACAATTGAAGGAGGAGGCGTAATTGTAGGCATCAATGCTGAGGATATCAATTGATGTTCCCAGAAGGACGGGCCAATCGGTATCGCCACAGCAATGCAATCCTTTTAGTCCCCTGATCCCCTGGAGGACCTCCTCTAACAAAGTGGTGACTTTTTCCTCAGGGACAGGGGTAAAGACTGAACGAAGGGAGACCAGATATGGCTCATCAACGAAGACGATAGTGTGACGCGATATTTGCCTTAGGGCATTTTCCTGCCACGAGGCTTTTAGCCGTAGGAACTTAGCCATAGCTTCAGCTAGATTCTCATTGTAGAGGATGCCTAGACCCTGCTTGTCGGTAACCATCAATCCCCAGGTAATAGGGCCTGTTACTTGACCTTTTACCATATCTGATTTCGGCGTTTGGGAAAGGAAAGCATGGAATCCCGCAGCATATTCGGCGGAAACAGCATATTTATCAAAATTAGCTTGCTCAACATCAAAGTAAATCTGTGTCAGTTCTGTTTCAAAGTCTGCCCTCGGCTCAATACGCATTTTGTCTTCGTTTAGCACTATTCCCGGGAAGCCTT
Source organism: uncultured Dehalococcoidales bacterium (assembly GCA_964450165.1). Lineage (GTDB taxonomy): Bacteria > Chloroflexota > Dehalococcoidia > GIF9 > AB-539-J10 > CG2-30-46-19. Next base: position 5,137 of record CAYVCJ010000042.1, on the reverse strand, counting down.
CGCTAAATTGAATACCCATATTTTCTTTGGGAGAACGTCGTGGCAGTTGAGGCCAGGCAGGTATATCGGGAAGATATTTCATAACCAGGGAATAAGCCTCTTCCGGGTCAGTGTGAGGCATGCTGCCGATAGCTGTGGGCAAACAACTAAACTCTAGCTTAGTCAAATTCCGCCTTGTCTAGGTACTTCCCGATAAGCAGTCTTAAATCCCTCTTGGCTTCCGCTGATATGTATTTCCGTGAGGTAGCAATAGCGTCCTTGAGGGCGGTGGCGCAGGCGCATTTACGGTTTTGAGGTATCTGAGAGATAGTCAACCGTAATATTTCCTTGCTGACATCGACTCCTTTTTGTAGATTAGTCAGAATCATTTCCGCACTTACTGTTTCATAGTTTAGACGCCAGCAATCATAATCGGTGACGATAGCGAGCGTGGCATAGCATATTTCAGCCTCCCTGGCTAATTTAGCTTCAGGTAAGGCAGTCATGCCAATGACATCAGCCCCCCAGGAGCGATAAAGCTGAGATTCAGCCTTCGAGGAGAATTGAGGTCCTTCAATGGCTAGATAAGTACCACCTTTATGCACTTTAGCTCCCGTTTTGGTAGCTGCCTCAAACAAAATTTGACTTAATACAGAGCAAAAAGGCTCAGCAAACGAGATGTGTCCTACTATCCCCGAGTTAAAGAAAGTGCTATCCCTCCCTTTGCTTTGGTCAATGAGCTGGTCAGGAATAACCAAGTCCATTGGCTGGATTTCCTCCTTGAGGCTACCCACGGCGTTCACTGATATAATCCTTTCTACCCCTAACGATTTCAAAGCATAAATGTTAGCCTTTGCCGGCAGGTTGGAGGGACTAATCCGATGTCCTTTGCCATGACGGGGAAGGAAGGCAACCCTTATCCCCTCCATATTGCCTGTGATAATAGCGTCGCTCGGCTCACCAAAAGGCGTGGTCAGCTTTACTTCCTCTATTTCACTCAACCCCTCCATGTTATAAAGTCCGCTGCCGCCGATGACTCCTATCTTCGCTTGGGGCATTAACTTTCCTCCTTTTGTGGTGTGCTCATTCTAAATGATGTTGTTCAGGTTGTAAATTTGTCATCAGGAGTTTTCCAATTGCTATATTATTTGAACCCAGGTTGCTTTGTCTACTTGATCGTGGTACAGTCGGGAAAAGTCTCGGAGCAGAGGTGGGATTTCGCTTTTTTAGAGACGACTTATGTGATTACTGTGGGCTTTGTTTTGAACGATGTCCAGTGTTGCAGCTTCCTGTGGAGGAAGCGAAACAGGACATAAAGGCGCTCGTCCGCGGTGATACAAATGCCTCTCTGGCGTTCCAGTGGTGCACTACTTGCAATACGTGTGATCTTATCTGCCCTGTGCAGGCAAATCCCTACGAGCTAATTCTGGAGCGCTGGCATGAAGAGCACCAATCAAAGGGACTCCCTGCCATCGCCAAGTTTGTCTTCCCCAATGAGTCCGGGAATATATGGGCTTCCATTAGAGTGCTAATGGAGGAGGATGAACTTTCGCTGCTGCATTCCTGGCGGGAGAATATGGATAGTCCCGGGAAGGTGATGCTGCTCACCGGCTTTTATTCTAACCTTGTGCCTTATGTTGCCATGACCTCTTTGATTGAGGAGCTAAAGCCAGCTATTGCTGGCTTTGAGGGTTTTTGGGGTTGCGCCGGGGATGCCTATAAGCTCGGTATGATAAGCGCATCGGAAGAAATAGGCAGTATGTTACACAAGAAGTTCTGTGAGATGGGGATAGAAAAGATGTATTGTTTTATGGGTGCTGAAGCGATGATGTTAAGTGATGTCTTGCCCAATAGGTTTGGCATTGATTTTGGTTTTTGTAATCCAGAGCCGCTGGACTACTGGATACTGGATAAATTAAACAATGGTGAGATAGAAGTGAGGCGGAAGTTGAACATGAAGGTCACTGTTCATGATAATTGTTTGTCTAAATACACGGGAGGAAAGTTACAGGAGGTAATTCGGGAAACAATGGAGCACATCGGTTGTGAAATTGTGGAAATGCAGCATAATAGAGAATTGGCACTTTGTTGTGGTTGGGGTGCTACAATCCCTTCCTTGCACGGCTCCGTTTCAGGTAATGCCCTGCATACGCTACTTTATTTGTTGGACAGCCTCTATCGCAGGTTGCAGGAAGCAGAGGCAACCGGAGCCAGGGTCATGGTTGTTTCCTGTCATGCTTGCTACATATTTCTTTCCCTTATAAAGGTATTGACCAACAGCAAAGTAGATATCTATCTTTCCCAGGAGTTAGTGCAAATGGCTGCCGGAGAAGCACCGGTTCATAGAAATGAAAAGCGTGCCTGGGACATAGTCGCTGCCTTCACCAATGTCCTTTTTCGCTGGCTGTTCATTCCTGGAGAGCGTAAACGTTTCTTCCCCAAGCCTATCAAAATGGAGCCAATTCCTCAGGTTAGCTCTGCTGATGCCCGGCGTATCAGGTTTTTTGGTAAGATATACCACAGTGCTGTGATTCAAAATCCGGCTATGAGGGGTTTGATTAGTGTCACCGTCAAAGCTTCGATTAACCTGTATAGAGGTTCTCTGGCAAGAAAGAGACGAAGGATAATTAGCAAGAGGATTAAGGAGTAGATTTGGATAGAAATAAATTTGACCTTTTTGCCCCCTTTGACAAGGATAAGTGCACCCTTTGTGGTGAGTGCTTCAACAAGTGTCCTGTGATGCACTTGCCGATTGATGAGGCAAAGAAGGAGATGGGAAGGCTCATTGCCGGGGAGGAAACCAAACACGTGCTGCAAGAGTGCACCAGTTGCCTTGCTTGCAATCTTATCTGTCCTGAGCATTGCAATCCCACCCAATTAATATTGGACAGATGGCATGAGATGTATATGCACCAGGGATTACCTTTAAGGGCGGAGTGGTTCATTCCACACTATAAGCCTAACTTCAGGACCTACGTGCTGGATAGGTTGCCTGAAGAAGAAAAGGAGATGCTTAAGGCATGGGATAGCCTTTCCCCCTGCGAGGAGATGTTTTATCCCGGCTGCAACATTATCACCAGTCCTTACTTAACCAGGACCAGCTTATTGGATGGTCTTGAAGTTCGAGGCTC
>CAYVCJ010000042.1:0-1927 GCA_964450165.1 uncultured Dehalococcoidales bacterium | reverse complement strand
CCAGTCCTTACTTAACCAGGACCAGCTTATTGGATGGTCTTGAAGTTCGAGGCTCTCTTGATACCTGCTGTGGTGAGATGTATTACCGGATGGGGCTGTTTGAACAAGTAGAACAAGTCGCTAAAAGGCTGGATAGATATTTCCATAAATTGGGTGTGAAAAGAATGGTCATTCCTTGCACTGCAGGGTACAACATGTTTACCAACGTTCTGCCTAGATTTGGATTTAAGCCCGATTTTGAAATTCAGCATCTGCTTCCCTGGCTTTGGGAAAGGATAGAGGATGGCAGGATAGAAATTAAAAGTAAGCTGGATATGAGAGTGACTATTCAGGATTCTTGCTATGGCAAAATTTTCGGAGGGGAAATTCTTGACCTTCCCCGAAAGCTCCTGGCGAGAATAGGAGTTGAAGTAGTTGAGGAGAGGTATTCTCGGCAAAGCTCTTTATGTTGTGGCATCGCTGGCGGGTTCAGCCCTGAATCGAGTTACAGCCCTACTAGAATTGTATCTTCTACAATAAGGAGCCTGAGGCAAGCCAAAGCAACCAGGACGGATGCTATAGTGGTATATTGCGCTGGATGCCTTCAAATGCTTTCCACGGTACATACTTTCTATCCCACGGGCATGCCCATTTATCATATTCTGGAGATGCTTCAAATGGCGATCGGGGAGAAGCCTGTGAGGCGTCAGGTGCAGAGGGGGAGGTCGCAGCTTGTGGGGACGCTTGTACATCAATCCCCTAAACTTATTTCTAGGAAAAGGTTCCGTGTTAAGGAGATAGAGGAGGAATGGTAGGCGATGGAACGCTCAAGCATGAAGGGGAAATATGATTTTTTCGATTATGACAGGTGTTCTTTCTGCGGCATATGCCTGGATCGGTGCAATTATCTCCATTTCACCCATGAAGAATCAGTGGGGGAGATAAAGAAGCTAATTGCCGGGGAAAAGACACGAATACTGGATGGGTGCATTTATTGTTCTGCCTGCAATGCATTTTGCCCTGATGATTGTCATCCCTACGAACTTATTCTAAACCGTGCCTATGAATCAGGGCGCAAAAATGGCATTCCACTAAAGGCAAAATGGGTCATGCCGCTGCCATATCCTCCGCAGAACTTCAGGTCTGCTCTCGTGCCCTCCATGCCACAGGATGAAAAAGCGTTGATAAACAAGTGGGAAGCGCAATCCTATGACCTTGCCCATGAAGAGATGATGTATGCCGGGTGCAATTTATTAGCTTTGCCTTATCTGGCAAACAGCAAAGTATTTGAAGGCCTGCCCATATTTGGGAGGTGGGACCTTTGCTGCGGCGAGATGTTTTACAGAGGAGGAGTTTTCGACATTGTGCAGCAGCAGGCGGACAGACTTACTGAATATTTCGCCAGCTCCGAGATAAAGCGCCTTGTTTTCATGTGTCCTGCAGGCTACAGGATGTTCAAGGAAGTGCTTCCAGGGCAATTCGGGGCAAAATTTAATTTCGAGCCTGTATTTCTGGCGCACTGGATACTGGACAGGATGAATAGTGGGAAGGTGAAGGTGGAAAGGCAGCTTGATATAACCGCAACGGTTCAAGACTCCTGTCATGCCAGGATAATGAACCCCTCTGAAGAAATGGAGCCATGGCGTGAGATACTGGGGAGAATCGGGGTAAAAACAGTGGAGATGGAGCACAGTGGGGTAGATGGTTATTGCTGTGGCATGGCTGCCGGGGCCAAACAGTATTTTGGATTGAAGGACATACTCACGAATGCTTCAAAGGCGCTGAAAGAGGCAAAGGCGACAGGGGCATCGGAGCTGGTAACTTATTGCGCTGGTTGCTATCTGACTTCGGCAATGGGTGGCTTGGTATCTTACCGAGGACAACCAACACGGCATGTTATGGAATATCTCAAATATGCCATTGGCGAGCCTTTTGATACCAGGATAAA
>CAYVCJ010000041.1:0-8913 GCA_964450165.1 uncultured Dehalococcoidales bacterium | reverse complement strand
GTGCCGGCTACATCCTTTACTATCACGTGGTACATCTTCACAGGTGCCTGCAATTCGATATCTGCCAGTTGTTCAATAACCTTGGATAACAATCGCTTCGGGACTGGTTTATCGGTGCGAACGGGAAGCATCGCCCATTTTGCCCCTTTTATAGGAACCGTTGTGGTTAATATGCGCATCGCCTCTTCTAATTCCTGCAACACGAATTCTTTTCCCTTCTCGCATTTGTTTCCCTCCATGGAAACTACATTGCCGTTTTGAAGCTCTACATCGATCTCACATCCAATGGGGCAAACAATGCAGGTAAAGTGTTTCTTTTCTATATCCATCCTTATCTCTCTGTTATAGAAACCTCGATGGGTCCAGTAACATCCTTTAACTTGTCTCGGGACACCTTAAATCTAATCATCTCGTTTGGTCGGGCATACAATCTCTTAAGGCGCATCCCAACCGGGGAGAGCTCTATCTTTACCGGTTTCTCAATTGGTTTTGCGCACCTGACAAATAAAATAAGGTCGTCTTTGAAGGAATATCGCTGAGGGAAAAGCATTCTCACATTCTCTCCAGGAATTATCTCGACTGGATTTCTCCCCTTCTTCCAATCTCCGGCGGCAAATCTTGCGGCATTCCTAGCAGCAATCATGCCAGTTTCAGCAACATAATCTACCAGGTCAAACACGGTGGAAACATTGCCGCAGGAAAATATTCCCGGCACTCTTGTTTCCATTGTCTCTGTGGTGACCGGTCCTTTTGTAATCGGTGTAAGTTCTATTCCGGCTTCCTTTGATAGCTCGTTTTCGGGGATTAATCCCACGGAGAGGAGCAGGGTATCACACGGTATAGATTGCTCGCTACCACCAACTGGATTCATTTTCTGGTCTACCTTAGATACCACAACGCCCTCTACACGCTCCCTGCCCTGTATCTCTGTAACGGTATGTGATAGATAAAGGGGGATATCGAAATCATTGAGGCACTGAACGATGTTCCTCTTTAATCCTCCGGGGTAATCCATTATTTCGTAAACACCTTTGACTTGAGCGCCTTCAAGGGTGAGTCTCCTCGCCATGATAAGCCCGATGTCACCGGAACCCAAAATAACAATTTGTTTTCCAGGAAGATATCCATCGATATTGACAAATCGTTGAGCCACTCCTGCAGTATACACTCCCGCAGGACGAGTACCGGGAATATTAATGCTACTCCTGGGGCGCTCGCGGCATCCCATGGCAAGCACAACACTTCTTGATTTTATGTGAAATAGACCCTTTTCGGGACTTACTGCAGTGATAGCCTTATCCGGTGAAAGAGAAAGCACCATTGTATTCAAGAAATATTGCACATTTGTTTTCTCCAGGTCTTCAATAAGGCGTTCGGCATACTCTGGCCCTGTGTAGTCCTTTTTGAACTGCTCCAGACCGAAGCCATTGTGTATGCACTGCTTTAAAATTCCGCCGAGCTCCTCCTCCCTTTCAAGCAGCAGAACATTTTTAGCGCCGCTTTCATGAGCATGGAGCGCAGCAGTAAGCCCGGCGGGTCCGCTGCCTATTACAGTTACATCAACTTCCACGTCCATTTCTGTTACAAAACTAATAGATGCTTTATTAGCCTATCATGTTACCTTCGGGTATCCCGTGATTTCGGCAATTTTGCGATACAATGGGGAAAGCGCAGGATAAATGTTCTTATACACTTCATTAAATAACCTATCGTAGATTTTCACGTTTTTCGCATGAGGGGTGAAGGTCTCCTTTACTCTCACCATATTGTCCACAGCTTCAGGGAAGTTGTGATAGATATTTAAGGTAACGGCGGCATCAATTGCAGCCCCCAGTGCGGAAAGATTGCTGGTATGCACTCTGCTTGCAGGAAGATTGAAAATATCAGAGGTGATTTGCATGATTTCATTGCTTTTCGAGCCTCCACCGCCAACTCTTAACTCCTTTATTTTGCTTCCTGAACGTTTCTCTATTTCCTCTTTCAGCCTGCGCAGTTCGTATGCAATGCCTTCAATAATCGCCCGATAAACATGTGCGCGGGTATGCTCCCCGGAAAATCCTATTATGGCACCTTTAGAAAGAGGTTCATTTTCACGTGGGTGCCAATAAGGCTGGAGAATCAAGCCCATAGAACCAGGAGAAATTCCCTCTATTTCCCTGTTCAGCACATCCTCTGGCGCTATCTTAAGTTTCTCTGCCTCTTCTTCCTCATATTTGGCGAACTCCCTTCTGAACCAGGAAATCATCCAGTATCCACTCCCCACGAATCCTTCAAGTGCCCAGTGCTTTGGAATCGCTGCCCCCCAGGTGAAGAAATCCATCTGGGGATGTTCGACATATTTAGCGGAAAATAATTCAATGACAGCAGCAGTTCCATAGCTAACTTCAGCAATATCATTACTTATTACACCAGCACCCAGCAGTTCAGATTGTTTATCTCCTGCCCCGATGATTATCGGAAGCCCTTGCGGCACACCGAAACTTCTGGCACCTTCCTCAGAAACCGTCCCGGCAATCTCGGTCGGAGAAACAAGCGGGGGCAGTTTTTCTCGCTCAACTCCAAAAATTTTGAATACTACTTCTCTGGGATGCCACTGAAGTCCCTTCAAGTCAATAGGGAACAAGCCCACTATCATAGAGGAACAGTCTTTGAATTCACCAGTCAACGCATGAAAGATATACGATGATATAGTGAGGAATATATGTGTTTTGTCATAACTTTCCGATTCATATTTTCTGAGCCAGTTGAATTTAGACCTTTTTTGATACTCTTTCAGTTTAGATAGCATTCCCGAAATTCTAAACACCAGTGATAGAAAGGGACCACCGGGCAATTTCAGCCCCTCTGTTTTACGTTCATCAAGCCAGGTAATTGCCGAGCGAACAGGTTTGCCATCTTTATCAACGGGCACGATCGTGCTTCTGTGACTGGTAATAGCAACGGCGGCAATCTCATCCTTGGGAACATGGGAATTTTCCACTACACTCCTGGTTACCTTTTGGGTGATTTCGAGATACTTTTCGGCATCCTGCTCAGCAAAGCCAGGTTGAACGGAGAAATAGGGGGTTACAGGGTATGCTTCGCCATATACCTCGTTCCCCTTTTCATCAAAGATAAACGCCTTTATATTTTGTGTTCCCCCATCAATGACAATAAAATACTTCATTCTCTTACCTCCTTTTTTACTTTTCCAGCCAGGATGAAAGACTTTCCGCCGCTTTTTGTCACCGTGTCCCTTCTAATATTCTTTTCTCTGCTAATAATTTCTAAAACCCTCGGCATGCAGAATCCACCCTGGCATCTTCCCATACCCGCCCTCGTTCTTCTTTTAATGCCGTCGATGCTCCTTGCAGGGATATCCTGGTGAAGTGCATCTACAATCTCGCCTTCGGTCACATGCTCACATCGGCAGACGATATGCGCATATAAAGGATTTGTTCGGATAAGTTCTTCTCTTTCTTTTTCATTTAATTCCGAGAACCACTTCTTCCTTTTTCTTCTCGGTTCAAATTGAGCATTCTCAACTGGATGCCATTCTTCTGTCACGATTTCCTTCACCCTCTCGACAATTGCTGGCATCGCTGCAAGCCCAGGAGATTGAATGCCGGCAACATGGATTAATCCCTTTACTTTCTTAGAGGGCTCAATGATGAAATCCTCCTTATATGTCGCTGCTCTACACCCAGCAAAATGAACGATGATTTTACTTTCATCGGGTTTCTCATAGTATGGCTTGAGTCGCTCAGCTAATAGCCCAAATTTATTAAATAATACTTCACGCCCCATAGATGTGGTGGAAACGTCCTCTTTATCCTGTACCTCTTCTGCCGATGGCCCAAACTGGAGGTTGCCGTCAATCGTAGGGATGAGGCCTCCTCCCTTGGAATATCCCTCTCTTTCTGCCGCCATGCTAAACGAAGCTAAAACTGTTCTTATCGGCTGGTAGGATTTATCAAAGATGATTGTTTCTCCCTTCCTGGGATGGATAGTAAAGAACTTATCTCCAGCGAATTCGGCAATCTTATCGGCATACAGTCCAGCGGCATTGATCAAGATATGCGTTTTGATGGTCCCTCTGGTCGTGTTTACTGCTTTAATGCTTCCACCCTCGGTCTGGACTCCAATTACGCTTGTCTGTAGAAAGAATTGCACTCCGTTTGCCAGAGCATTCTCGGCACAAGCAATGATGAGCTCAAATACAGAGATAATGCCTGTGTTCCACACGAGCACGCCCCTCTTGATATTCGGAGCCAGCCCTGGCTCAACTTTGTCCAGTTCTTCCCGGTTTAACTGTTTGGGAACCGGGTCTTTGTGTTTCTTGGTCAGGTTCATCAGGAACGGGATCATCAGCTCGTGCTCGGGGTTTTCAGCAACAGCAAGCGTCCCTATCCGTTTGAAATCGACATCAAGCTGGCTGGCAACTTCATCATACATTGCATTTCCCTTATAGTTCAGCTCCCACTTCAGCGTGCCATGTTCAGTAAGGAAAGCAGGATGTATCATGGCGTTGCTATGTGCTGTCTGGTCCATTCCTAAGTCCTCATGCCTTTCAATTAGAGCGATACTCAGGTTGAACCTTGAAAGCTCCCTGGCGACTGCCAAACCAATTATGCCGCCACCAACGATAACAACGTCGAACTCTTTCCCGGTAAGTTCATCAGATACCTGTTGAGGTGGTACGAAGAGCTTCCTGCCGGGATAATCAATTTCGTTCACCACTTCTTTGATTTGCTCGAAGTGACCGGCAACATGCCCAGCATCTACAACGCTTTGATAGGAAGAAAATCGCCCGGTTAATTTCGCAATGCCGTCTTTGACAGACACCGTTGGCTTCTCGCTGGTTGCTTTTTCTATTTCGCCTTGCACGGTTCGTGCTAATTTTTTCTCATCCATCGATAATCTGTTCTGCCACAACTTCAGCTATATCTTTCATATCTATATCGGATAAAGCAGCTTTACAGGTGGGACACGCCGAGATGTAAACATCGGCAGTAGTTTCCTTGAGCTCATTGATGCGCATTGCATTCACCTTGTCAACAAGTTTGCTATCTCCAATTCTTCCTCCGGGTACCTCGCCACAGCAATGTGCCTCTTTCCCAAAATAGATCGGCTCCTTGATCTCAAAGCCCAGCATTTTAATGATATCCCTGGGGGCTGTGGTAACACCGATATCATTTGCCAGGATACAGGGATCATGGAAAGTTGCCGTAGCATTTGCCTTATTTACCTTTATCTTTCCTTCTTTGACAAGACGATCGAGGAATTCTGTGATATGGATGAATTCGACATCAAGATGAGTGCCTATCTCATCGTATATTTCCGTCATCATTTTTATGCAAGTGGGACAGCTACTAATCACCTTCCTCAGCTTCCTTTGCTCAATTTCCCCCTTCATTTTTTCCGCTGCCTTTTTAAAGCCCTCCATATCCCCGGCATAGTAAAGGGGTGCACCGCAGCAGATGTCAGCACCGCCGAATTGTTGGACTTGCTCCCCGCTTCTGGCAAGAATTTTCTCCACCGCCTTCAGTAGCTGTTGGTCATTGTAGGTAGAACAAGAAACGAAGTAACCAATCTCTCCCTTTCCCTTTTGAATAAGCTGCCGCTCGCCGTCAGGATTACCAAACCTGGTAAATGTTTCCACCCGCTTCCTTGTTTCGTCAGGAAGGATGCCTTTTTTGAAAGCTTCGCTTCGCTCTCCTTGAATAAAATCCCTGAGGTCAAAATTATCGTAAAGGCAATTTACTTTACATGCTCCGCACATGGCACACTGGAACATGACATCGAAAAAGCCCTTTTCATCCTCAATAAATGCTTTCTTTTTATATAGGATTAGACGCGCCTTTTTCTGGGGCGTAACTGTTTCATTTCCTGTAGCAAGATATACCGGGCAACTGTATTTACACATATTGCCGCACAGGGCGCAATTTGTGATTTGTTCCAATTCCTTTTTATTTTCCATCTATATGAGTTTTCCTCTGTTTAGAATGCCATTTTGGTCTAAGGCAAATTTGATTCTTCGGAGCAATTCTACGCCATAGGGACCTAGCTCCTGCTGCATAAACTCCTTTCTCCAGAATCCAATCCCATGGTGGTGGCTAATAGAGCCGTTGTTTTTTAAAGTGGCTTCCATAGCAGCGGTCCAGCTATCCTTGTAGTAACGAGACGGGTCTTTGGGGAAACCAGCGAACGTGATGTATAGACAAGCTCCTTCCCGGTAAAAATGTGAATAATGCCCGGAGACTGATATGGCACCCTCCACCGCCCTCATTGCGGAGACCATATCGTTATATAGATTGACGGCATCCTTGAATAGAGAAACAACCTCAATCGTGTCTACAATTCCGCCCTGCTGCATTATGATAGGACCTAAACCTATATCGAAGCGTTTTTCAAGCCATATATCAACAGGGTTCTCTCCAAAAGACTCTCCTCCATTTTCCTCAGCAATTCTCTTGATTAATTTGCCTTCAAGCTCTACGAAGTCTGTTTCACCTTCGGAGATGAAGATAAGCGTTACTTTGTTCTCTATTTCTTCAAAGTATCTTGCAGTTTCAGGTTCATCAAATATTCTCACCACCGCTGGTTTGGCATCACCTCTCAGAATTTTCCGCACAACTTCCAATGCTACTTCAATGGAGTCGAACACAAACGATTGCTTTATTGTTCGCTCTGGTAAAGGGTGAACCGATACAACTGCTTTTGTCACAATGCCGAGAGTTCCTTCACCGCCCAGGAACAGCTCTTTTAATGAGGGTCCCGTGGAGCGTCTTGGAACTGGTTTGATATTGAGGGGATTTCCATCAGGAAGCACCACCTCCATTCCTAAAACCATATCCTCGATTTTTCCATATTTTGTGGAGAATTGTCCTACAGCGCGTGTTGAAATCCATCCTCCGAGGGTGGAGCAATAGAACGACTGAGGAATACTTCCCATTGAATAGCCTCTATGATTCAGCTCTCGCTCAAGATTTGCCCCGATGATTCCTCCTTCAAACTCGGCAACGCATGATGTTCCGTCCAGGGAAATAAATTTGTTCATTCTCTGAAGGTTCAAAACAGCGTCTCCTTCAATGGGAATAGCACCACCAAGCACACCAGAACCAGCACCAAATGGTGTAATGCCAACCTTATATTCATTGGCATATTTCAGGATGCTCTGTATTTCCTGGCTATTCTTGGGAGAAATAACTACAGAGGGGAGTGACGGCAATTTGCCATATTGTGAAAGGAATACCCCATATAACCAGTAGTCAAGACTGTAAGAAATGAGGTCGCATTCACTTTGTGATATGTTTTCCTCTCCGACCGCACCTTTTACCTTTTCAATAAACTTGGAGGGCACCTCCCCCCTTTTTGCCATAAAAGTCTCTACACTCATTAACGCCTCGCTTTTTATGATATTTGCATATTGTAGCATTCTTTAACAGGTATAATAACCTATTTAAAGGAGGATTCGGGAACGATTGCATTGTTTCCCATTTAACACAACTCAATAGACGGTCACATTGTTGATAACGGACTAGCCAGGGAAATTTGAAATCAAAGTCAAAGTGAACTAGATCAGACTAGGGCGGAAGTTTTCGCAATTTTCCGAAAAACTTCGCAGCCGATACAATGCGCACCGATACCCTCAAACCTATTACACTTGTTGTCTCTTGGTCTTGCAGTACCTATCTATGGATTCGGCTGCTTTTAATCCTCCAGCCACCGCCTCGATGACTGTACGAGGCCCACTAACTGCGTCTCCAGCTGCAAAAATTCCCTCCATACTTGTCTTCATATCATCGTCAACCTCGATTAATCCTTTTCTATCAACTTCTATGCCCATTGAACTGAGCCCCTCAGATTCTGGACCTTCACCGATGGCTTCGACAAAGAAATCTGCTGAGATTCTAAATTCCGAACCCCCAACAGGAACAGGGCGGCGTCTGCCCGAAGCATCCGGCTCACCTAACTGCATCCGGATAAATTCAAGTCCTTCCACTTTGTCCTTCCCAATAATTTTCGTTGGATTGGTTAAAACATTAAACCCTATCCATTCTTCCTTTACTTCCTGAATCTCGTCTTTTCCAGCAGGCATCTCCTCCCAGGAGCGCCGGTAAACAACAGTCACATGAGCACCTAAACGGCGGATAGACCGTGCTGCATCCATAGCAACGTTGCCTCCACCAATTACAAACACCCGTTTCCCTCGGAATTGAGGCAAAGTTTTACCTAGTTTAATATTCTTGAGCAAATCCAACGCTTCATAGACTCCTTCCAAATCTTCGCCGGGGATGTTCATCCTCATTCCTTTGTGAGTGCCTATACCGATGAATATCGCCTTATATCCTTTCTCGAACAGAGAACTCAGGGTGAAATCCTTCCCCAGAGTTGCCTTCTCGAACTTCACCCCTAACTTCCGAATCTCCTCAATCTCTTTTCTGGGAAATTGTGGAGGAAGGCGATAGTCAGGCACTGACTGGGTTACCATCCCCCCTAAATCTGAGCTGGAATCAAAGACGGTCACCGGATATCCTAAGAGAGCTAAATTCCTTGCTACGGTAAGACCGGCTGGTCCTGAACCTACTACTGCTATTTTCTCCTCCAATTTTGCCTCTATCTTGGGATACCAATCTGCGTCTATGAATTGGTCAGCGATGAATCTTTTAATCGCTCGAGTAGCTATGGGGAGACAATGGCCCTGACAAACACAGGCATCCTCACAGGGGTGTGGACATATTCTGCCACATGTACTAGGGAGAGGTAATCGCTCCAGAATCGTTTCTAAACTATCTCTATAACGCCCCTCTCTAGCTTCAAGAATATACCCCTTTACATTTACATGAGCGGGGCAGGCTTTAATACATGGTGGGTCCTCACATTGAAGACATCTTGAAGTCTCCCTCCTTATCCTCTCTTCATCATAGCCAA
>CAYVCJ010000040.1:0-9228 GCA_964450165.1 uncultured Dehalococcoidales bacterium | reverse complement strand
CTTTCTTTGCTATTTTGTCCCCTTAACTGGTAACATGGTCAATCGTTCTACGGTTAACGAAAAATGCAGACTATCGGGATATCTCGTTCGGAAAAGTTGAAGACCAGACTGCTCTCGCTTTCAAGAGAGGTTTGCATCGAGAGGGCTGGACTGATAACCGAGAGCTACAAGGAGACGGAAGGAGAGCCAGTACCTATCAGACGCGCAAAGGCCCTCCGTAAGATACTTTCCAACCTACCAGTTAACATCTGGAGCGATGAGCTCATAGTGGGTAACATCACCAGTAGAGAACTTGGGGCTGGGATATATCCTGAGACTATTGGTGGGTGGATCGATGGGGAGCTTGATGAATTAAAGGAACGAGTTCCCAATCCTTTTCTGGTGAAGCCGGAAGAGGTGGAGAAGCTAAGAAAAGAAGTTTTTCCGTATTGGGAAGGCAAGAACATTCCAGATATTGTTGACAGCTTGTGGCCGAAAGATGTAAGTGATATTCATTTCAGCGGTCAAGCTTTTGTTATAACCGAGTTCGCAGGCTTCGGGCACATAGTTTTAAACCACCAAAAAGTCCTTAGCACAGGATTAGCAGAGGTCATAAAACAAGCAGATGAGTACCTTTCTGAAAGTGGAGATCCTGAGAAGCGAAATTTTTATGAGGCAGTGAAAATTGTATGCCAGGCGGTCATTGATTTCGCAAATAGGTATGCGGAGAGAGCCGAAACTCTCTCGTTGGGTGAGAAAGATGAGGGGAGAAGAAAAGAACTCGAGGATATAGCCAGAATATGCAGCAGAGTGCCTGCAAAACCGGCGGAAACTTTCCAGGAAGCTTTGCAGGCGATCTATTTCACCCAGATAGCTGCCCAGATAGAGGACTATGAAGCTTCCATATCGATAGGAAGGATAGATAGGCTTCTTTACCCTTTCTATAAGTCGGATGTCGAAAAAGGTAAAATCTCTCGGGAAGAAGCACAAACTCTCCTCGAGTGCTTCTTCCTGAAGCTTAGCTCGGTTATCCCGCTGTGGAATTATTTCACCACTATATACTTCGGAGGTTTGCCGGTTTACACAAATGTGGTAGTTGGCGGATTGGATGAAAAGGGCAATGATGTAACAAATGAAGTTTCCTATTTGGCTCTAGAAGCCAGGAAGAAAAGTCACACACAGCCTAATTTTGGGGTTAGGATTCATGAAAATATCTCCCCGGAGTTCCTTGAACAGGTGTGTCGGGCGGTCGTGAGTGCAGAGACCAATGTATATTTTTACAACGATGGCATCACTATCCCAGCACTCATGAGCAAAGGTATCCCAAGGGAAGACGCTTTAAACTATGCTTTAAACGGCTGCGTTGAACTGGGAATTCCGGGCAAGAGCTTTACCAGCGGGGATGGTGGGTTGCTTAATCTCGCCTTTTGCTTGGAGTTAGCTCTGAACCGGGGAATGAAGGGCGGTGAAAAGATCGGGGTTGAAACCAAGGATCCCAGAGAATTCGAAACAATGGAAGACTTAATGAACAGTCTCAGAGACCAGGTGAATTTCCTCGCCTCAAAATTCATCGAAGGGATAAACTCAATGGATAAGATCCTGGCAGAGCAAAGGCCTCTTCCATTCATCTCTTCGTTGACCGAAGGTTGCTTGAAGAATGGCAAAGATGTAACCCAGGGAGGAGCGATTTACAACTCTTCCGGGATCCAGGTTGTCGGCGTTGCTACGGTTGCTGATTCACTGGCAGCGATAGACAGGCTAGTGTTCAAAGAAAAGAGAATCAGCATGGAAACCTTGCTCGATGCTTTAGCCAATGATTTCGAAGGTAAAGAGAACCTTAGACAATCGCTAAAGGTCAAAGCTCCTAAGTATGGGAACGATGATGACGAAGTTGACCAGTACGCGAGAAGATGTGTAGAGATATGGTACGATGCCATAAGGGGTTATCGAAATTATCGTGGCGGTGAATTTTGGGGTGGGATCTATTCAGCGACAACTCATGTCCCATTTGGGCTACAAACAGAAGCGCTCCCAAATGGTAGGAAAGCCGGGGAGCCCCTATCAGTCGGAATCTCGGCTTCCCAGGGAATGGCGAACTCAGGCCCAACGGCAGTTCTCAGATCGGCATCAAAGATAGATTACAAGCTGACACCTAACGGTGTGGCCTTGAATTTAGAGTTCAGCCCAGGCTACTTCAAAGGAAAAGAAGGTACTGAGAACTTCTGTGCTCTCCTCAAAGGTTTCTTCAGCTTAGGGGGGATGCACATGCAGTGTAATTTCATTGGTAGGGAGACCCTTTTGGCTGCGAAGAAAAATCCTGAGAAGTATGAGGACCTGATGGTTAGGGTGGCTGGTTTCTCAGCAGCATTCGTCGACCTGGACCCTGCAGTCCAGGACGAGATAATCTCCCGCACCGAGTTCAGTTAAAGCTACCTGGTTTTCATGAGTCCGGATTAAATTGCTTCCTTGGGATAAATTGAATCCACCTTAATCATTCCGTAGCAACCCGATAGCCACTACGAAGTGTGGTCTTGTATAGAATGCTAGCTAAGTGTCTTTATTCTCAAAAATGCCATATGTGCAAAACTGCTGCATGAGAATATAATTTGCTTCAATTCACTAATTGACAAGTCAGCAGAACGGAGGTGAACATCAATGAAACTGTTGGATGAGATGCCGGTAAAGGGGTTTGCAGCATTTGCTGAGTTGCTTCTCCACGCTATGGGCAGAACGCCAGAGGAGATAGCCAAGCCAGGAATCGCTATTGTCAACACACAGAATGAGCTTGTTCCCGGGCATATCCATCTCGATGATATTGCAGCTGCTGTTCGGGATGGAGTTGTATCAGCGGGTGGTACCGCTTTTGAATTTCCCACTATTGCTATCTGTGATGGGCTTGCCATGGGGCATGCCGGAATGTGCTACCCGCTGGCCAGCCGGGAGCTGATAGCTGATTCGATTGAGGCCATGATATTAGCGCATAACCTGGATGCCATGGTATTGGTCACTGGTTGTGACAAGATCACGCCGGGAATGATGATGGCGGCAGCTCGTTTGGATATTCCGGCAATCATAATCAACGGAGGACCGATGTTGGCACCAAGGGCCGCCAGTAAGGTTCCTCTGATAGGGTGTGGCAGTTGTCCCGGTTTGTACACCGCCAACAGTATGGCCTGCGTCGCTGAAGTGCTCGGTCTTGCTTTACCCTGGAACAGTTGCATCCCTGCCGCACATGGTGCCAGGAGGCAATTGGCGAGACAAACCGGTGTAAGGATTATGGCACTCTTAAATGAAGGGATAATTCCCAGGCACATTCTGACTAAAGAAGCCTTCGAAAATGTCATAACGGTTGATATGGCTATTGGTGGTTCTTCGAACACCATTCTCCACCTCATGGCTCTCGCCGATGAGGCGGGAATAAACATTGACCTGGATCTGTTTGCTCAAATAGGCGCCCGCACTCCACGGCTGTGTGATTTAAATCCTGCTGGGGCATACTTCTTAGAAGATCTGTATGAGGCTGGAGGATTACAGGCGGTAATGGCGGAACTATCTAAGAAGAATCTGCTCCATCTAGATGCACTTACGCTCAGTGGCCAGACCCTGGGAGAAATTATCGAAGGAGCGCAGAGCACACGTCCAGAAGTAATCAGAAGTATAGAGGAACCATACTCTCCTGAAGGTGGACTCGCTATCCTTTATGGTAACCTCGCTCCCGATGGTGCGGTAGTAAAGCAGTCAGCGGTAAAGCCCGAGATGTTCACGCACTCTGGTCCAGCCAGGATATTTGACCTTGAGGAAGATGCGGTAAAGGCAATGCTGGATGGCAAAATCCATAGCGGCGATGTGATAGTAATTAGATATGAGGGTCCCAAGGGAGGGCCTGGATTCAGAGAGATGCTGATGGCTACCAGCACGATACTGGCGATAGAGTTGGAGGCAGAGGTAGCGCTGGTCACCGATGGCAGGTTTTCCGGGGCAACAGCAGGTGCTGCTATCGGGCATGTGTCACCTGAGGCCATGGCTGGAGGACCAATTGCAATTGTCGAGGAGGGAGACATTATTGAGATAGATATTCCCTCTCGGAAGTTGAACGTAAGACTATCGCAGGAAGAAATCCAGAGTCGCCTTGACCGATGGACTCCTCCGCCGTTGAAGAGAGAGGTGAAAAGCTATCTACGGAGATATTCCAGGTTAGTGACCTCGGCTAGCACCGGTGCCATACTGAGGATACCTGAGGATTGGTAGGCAGGAAGAAATGCCACGGAGGATGCCTCTGCCCAGCAGCTTTAGATGTGATGTACGGCATTTGAGATAGTTGCAACAAGGGATGATTATCTGTTCAAATATGCTATAGGAGAACGGGTATGTCATGTGGGTATACTGGCAGGATCTTGAGGGTTGATCTCTCCTCGAGGAGCTTGACTACTGAGGAGCCACCGGAGAATTTTTACCGCCAGTATTTCGGTGGCGAAGGTTTTGTAGGGTATTTTTTGCTCAAGGAAGTCCCGCACGGAGCTGATCCTCTTGGTCCCGACAACAAGCTCATCTTCGCAATGGGTCCTCTAACAGGGGTGCCGGTGGGTGGCTGTGGCCGACATAGCGTGGGTGGCAAGTCGCCCCTTACAGGGGCATTCGGTGAAGCTGAAGCTGGAGGCTATTGGGGGGCCGAGCTCAAGATGGCTGGTTTTGATGCCATAATCGTGGAAGGTAAGGCAGAAAAGCCGGTCTATCTTTTTGTCCGGGACGGGAAAGCTCAGATCAGAGACGCTGCTCACATCTGGGGTCTGAAGACGCTGGAGTGCCAGAATGCTATCCGTGAGGAGCTAGGTGACCCAGGAATAAAGGTAGCTCAGATTGGACCGGCTGGGGAAAGCCTGGTTCGCTTCGCTTGCGTGGTAAATGATTTAGACGCTTTCGCCGGCAGAACCGGTATGGGGGCAGTTATGGGTTCTAAGAATCTCAAGGCGGTCGCCTGCCGTGGTCACGAGCGTCCTTCCTTAGCTGATCCACCAGGTGTGAGTGCCATCGCTCGCTGGATCAGGGATAATACTCCGATAGCCAATAAGGCGCTGCGGGATTTAGGCACAGCCTCGGTTATCCGGGGCTTAAATCGGCGGGGAGGCTTGCCAACCCGTAATTTCCAGGCAGGCTCGTTCGATGGTGTTGATAGAATAAGTGGACAAGCCATGAGAGACACGATGCTCGTAAGAAGGAGAAGTTGCTTTGCTTGCCCTGTTCAGTGTAAACGAGAAGTGAAAGTGGACGGACCATATGCGGTTGACCCTCGCTACGGAGGTCCCGAGTATGAGACGATAGCTGCCTTAGGCTCCAACTGCGGGATAGATGACCTGAAAATTATTGCTAAAGGCAGTGAACTCACTGCTGCTTATGGTCTGGATAGCATATCCTGCGGCGGCGCTATCGCCTTCGCTATGGAGTGCTTTGAACGTGGCCTCCTAACACTGCAGGACACTGGGGGACTGGACCTCCGCTTCGGCAATGGACCAGCAATGCTACAGATGGTTGAACAGATTGCCCTGCGCCGGGGTCTGGGAGCTTTGCTGTCGGAGGGCGTGGCCCGGGCATCGAAGAAGCTAGGATCCACCACCGAAGAATTTGCTCTCCATATAAAGGGTCAGGAGATACCCATGCATGAGCCTCGCTGGAAGCAGGGCATGGGCATTGGATACATGATGTCACCAACAGGCGCTGACCATTGCCATAATATGCACGACTCCAACTACGCCGCCGCGAATCCGCTGCTGGAGGACATGAAGAGCCTGGGCATATTGGAGCCTCTGTCTGTCAATGACCTGTCTCCGGCGAAGATACGGCTGCTAATCTACAATTCCTTATGGATGCACTTCTTGAACTGTGCCATCTGCTGCTACTTTGTTATGGCTTATGGTCAGGTGGGGTTCGAGAGAATGGTACAGTTGGTCAGCTCTGTGACCGGTTGGAATACCAGCGTCTTCGAGCTAATGAAGGTAGGGGAAAGAGCCGTCACCCTGGCACGGGCTTTTAACCTGAGGGAGGGCTTCACCAGTCACCATGATGATATGCCACGGCGTTTTTTCACTCCCCATATCTCGGGACCCCTGCAGGGGATAGCGCTCGACCCCGCGACTGTGCAAAAAGCCAAGGAGACATATTACGATATGATGGGCTGGCCCAAGGGCTCTCCTTCCCCTGGTAAGCTGGGGGAGTTAGGCATTGAGTGGGCAATACCTTTCGTGAGAACACGATGAAGAAGCTTGCCAGATTCCTCTTTTCGTGCCGTGTCAAACGGCCCGGTGCTCTGTAGTTCCACATTAAGATGAATCGTCCTCCAGATAGCCGCGTAGGTCTGCATTACTAACCGGGATACTTTTCGCCGAGTGCGGCATTGCCCGATATGGATGGGTATGTTATCGTGTCACTTGGGCTGGCTCCAGGTTCATTCGGAAAGCTGGATGAGATGGGAGTCAGATAACGTAACCCCCCCAAGCATGGTTTAGAAAGGGTGAGGTAAGTAGATTGCGTTCATTTGAGAAGGATTGGCAGCGATGGTTTCCTGAAGGTAAAGGTGGGGAACCTGTGACGCCTGCCTGGGGCAGACGCACCACCAGGGCAATCATAATCGTGGCTGCGGTCATAATTCTATTCATTGTCCTGGCAATATCAAAGGGGGTGTATACCGAATGGCTGTGGTTTAGCAGCCTGGGTTACGGCAGCGTCTACGCCACTATTCTGAAAGCTAAGGTGCTGCTCTTCTTTTCTGCGGCCATCCTCTTTGGTATCTTATTTTTTGGGAACCTGGTGCTGGCTACACGCCTGGCACCTGGTAGTGGCAGACATTTTTGGCCCTGGACTATAGCGCGCCGGCCACAGCGGACATACAAGTGGGGCGTTATCCTGGGAACGGTACTGCTCAGTATAATATTTGGCTTGGTGGCCCAGGGCAACTGGCAAATCGTGCTCCAGTTCTTCAACGGACAGCCTTTTGGTATCGCCGACCCTGTTTTCGATAGAGAGATTAGCTTCTATGTCTTCACATTGCCTTTCCTCCATATGATGCGAAGCTGGTTCATAGGTGCGCTGATAGTCACCTCTATTGGCAGCGCCCTGGTGTATGTCGTGAGCTATGGGACGCAGCGGCTTAAATTTGATTTTGCCAGGCCGGTGTTAGCCCATGCGTGTGGTCTGGGTGTAGCTATTCTAGGCCTCTTCACCTGGGGTTACTGGCTTGGTATCTGGGAACTGGTCTTTTCCACTCGAGGGGTGGTGTTCGGAGCCGGCTATGCTGATATGCATGCCCAGTTGCCAGCACAGTGGATCCTTTTAGTAGTAGGAATTATTTCTATCGGAATCATTGTGGTGTCCTTATTGAAGCGTAAGTCTCGCTGGGCCCTCTATGCCTTCGGGGGATGGATAGCAGTTGCTATCATTGTTGGAGCAATTTTCCCCGCTCTGGTACAGAGATTTCAGGTAGAGCCCAGCGAGCTAGCTCGCGAGACGCCATACATCGAGTACAATATCCAATCTACCAGAGAGGCTTTTGGTTTGGGCCAGATTAAGGAGGAAGCCTTTCCTGCTGAGAAGTCACCAAGCTACCAGGATGTAGTCGAAAACGAAGAGACCATCAACAACATCAGGGTCTGGGACCACCGTCCGTTAAAGGACACCTATAATCAGATTCAAGCCATTCGACTGTACTATGATTTCCATGATGTCGATGTTGACCGCTATATCATCGATGATAACTACCGTCAGGTCATGCTATCAGCCCGAGAATTATCTGCGGACAAATTGGCTGGAGAAGCGCAGACCTGGGTCAACCGGCGGCTACAGTTTACCCATGGCTATGGTGTTGCCCTGAGCCCCGTTAATGAGATTAGCCCGGAGGGACTGCCTGAATTGATGGTAAAGGATATACCTCCTGTTGGTAAGTTCAATATAGAGCGGCCGCAGATATACTTTGGAGAAGAAACGGATAACTACGTGATTGTGAAAACAAAAACCCAGGAATTCGATTATCCTATGGGTGATGAGAATGTCTACGGTTACTATCAGGGTGAGAGTGGGGTTAACATCGGCAGTTTTTTCCGTCGATTGGTCTATGCCTGGCAATTTGGTGACTTTAATATCCTTATCAGTGGCGAATTAAGCCCCGAGAGCAGCATCTTGTATTATCGAAGCATCAAAGAGAGAGTGAGTCACCTGGCGCCATTTTTGAGGCTGGACAATGACCCCTATCTGGTGGTGCTGGATGGAGGCTTATATTGGATACAGGATGCCTATACCACCACTGATCGCTATCCCTATTCTGAGCCACATAAGGATGGGATGAACTACATTCGCAACAGCGTTAAAGTAGTTGTTGATGCCTACGATGGCAGTGTCATTTTCTATGTCACTGAGCCAGATGATGCTTTAATACGGACATACCAGGCTATCTTCCCCGACCTCTTTGTCTCCGCGGAGCAGATGCCCGAGTCTTTACGAGTCCACCTCCGTTATCCTGAGGACATGTTTAGTATTCAAGCCTCGGTATACCGAACCTACCATATGCAGGATGCCCGGGTATTTTACAACAAGGAAGACCTGTGGACTGTGCCCACAGAGGTATATGCCGGCAGCGGACAACTTATAGAGCCCTACTATGTCATCATGCGCCTGCCCGATGAGGAAAAGGAGGAGTTCCTGCTCATGTTACCCTTTACCCCGGTGAACAAGGATAATACTATTGGCTGGCTTGCTGCCCGCTGTGATGGAGAAAATTACGGCAAGCTGCTTGCCTACCATTTCCCCAAGGAGCGTCTGGTGTATGGTCCCAGCCAGATTGAGAACCGAATCCAGCAGGATACGGTTATCACCGAGCAGCTTGCCTTGTGGAGTCGTGGTGGCTCTCGAGTTATCCGCGGCAACCTGCTGCTGATTCCCTTAGGCAAGTCCAATCTATATGTGGAGCCAGTCTTCCTCCAGGCGGAGATAGGTGGGCTTCCAGAGCTGAAGCGAGTTATTGTAGCTGCCGGTGAGCACATAGCTATGGAACGCACATTGGAGGGAAGCCTTACGGCTATCTTCGGTACTGAGGCGCCACCGACTGAACCTGAGATCACACCGCCAGCTCCACCAGGACCTGAGGAGCCGGTAACCGCTGAGATAGCCAGTCTGATTGAGGAAGCCCAGCAGCATTACAACAATGCTCAGCAGTACCTTAAGGCGGGTGACTGGGCTAGCTATGGAGAGGAGCTGGACGCTCTG
>CAYVCJ010000039.1:0-9274 GCA_964450165.1 uncultured Dehalococcoidales bacterium | reverse complement strand
CAAGCTTTTCCAAACAGCTTACATTCAAGTGGCGTAGCTGCGCCCCGGACTACGTCTCCACAACGACATCCTTTCGGTTCTTTGGCAGGTTTGTCATTGCGAGCAGAGCGAAGCAATCCTGAAAAAGCATTATTAGCATCGAAATGCTGGTATTTATTGTTAATCTTTAAGCCGCTTTGAGGTACAATCCCGATTCCGCGCCAGTCGGCGCCATCGATTTCGAAGACCTGCTGCATCAATTCTAAGGCTTTCCTATTCCCTTCAGGCTTTACTCCACGGCGATAGGCTATCTCTACTTTTGGGCTACCAGTTTCAATCTGCTGCACTAGCTTATCTACGCTTAATAAGATATCCAGGGGTTCGAAGCCCGAGATAACATAGGCCACTCCATATTTCTCAGGAATGAACTCATAAGGATGAGAGCCAGTTATAACGCAGACATGTCCCGGACCAATAATACCATCAAGCTTGATCTCACCTAATCCCAGCAAAGCTTTCATCACTGGTGGGGTTAACTTCAGGAAGGAAAGGACATAGAAATTTCCTATCCTCTCCTTTTCTGCCTTAACTATAGAAGCGGCTATGGTCGGTGCCGTGGTCTCAAAGCCAATGCCAATAAAGATGACTGACTTGTTAGGGCTGGCTTTAGTTATCTCTAAAGCATCCATAGTAGAATAAACAACTCGTATATTTGCTCCCTCAGCCTTTGCTTGCTGTAAACTAGAATAGCTGCCAGGAACTCTCATCATATCTCCAAAGGTAGTAATGATAACCCCGGGCGAATGAGCTAAGGCAATAGCTTTATCCAGATCACCAATCGCTGTTACGCACACTGGGCAGCCTGGCCCTGACTTCATTTCAATTGTTTCTGGTAATAACTGGCGAATCCCATATCTCATTATGGCATGGGTGTGTCCACCACAGAATTCCATTAACCTGATTGACCTGACAGAGTGGCCAGTGATTCTCTGCGCTAGTTTCTTAGCCAGCTCGCTATTTTGATACTCGTCAATGAACTTCACTCAGGTTTATTATCTCTTCGAAAAGCTTTAAGGTCTCCTTAGCTTCAACTTCATCCACCACACCTATAGCATAGCCCGTGTGAAGCAGCACATAATCACCCGCCTTTACCTCTGGAGTAAGAGCAACGCTAACTCGGCGTCTCACGCCCCCTATCTCCGTTTCTGCCTCATCACCTTCTATGGAGACAACTTTAACTGGAACCGCTAAACACATTGTATGCTATTTTAGCCTAACTCTCTTGACAATTCCAACAACCAAGTGTGCTTGACTTTTTGGAGATTTTCATGGATGGGTAATTATTTAGCGAAATTGGCGACAACCGCTTGTCCCAGGGAGATACCACCATCATTGCATGGGACTTGCCTGTGGCTAAACACCTGGAAGCCACTATTTTCCAATAATTCAATCGTTTTTCTCAGCAATAAGCGATTCTGAAATACGCCGCCGCTTAAAACTACTTGGTTGATACCAGTTTCGTCAGCTATCAATCGGCACATTTCACCTGTCATTCTGGCTATAGTGTTATGAAATCTAACTGATATCCTTCCTGAAGAAATGCCTTGCTCTAAGTCTTCAATTATCGCTGAGAGTAGATCTCTTAGCTGCACAATTCTCATCCCTTCATCTGCTATTATACGGTACGGATAGCTTTCCTTATCATTGGAGATTGCTTCGTCGCTGTGCTCTTCGCAATGGCAGGCATACGCAGCCATTTCTAGCTCTACAGCCGCTTGCCCTTCATAATCTATCTCACCTCTTATGTTCATCAGGGCTGATACAGCATCAAACAGACGTCCCATGCTTGAAGTCAGTGGTGAGTTCAGCCCACTTCCTATTTGGCGTTTGATAATTTCTGTTTCAATTTTGCTAACCTCTCCGATAAACGCTAATTGAGGTTGCTTTGCCCTGCTTGTAATGACGGCCTTTAAGGTATCCTTTCCTAGCAAAGTAAGGATGTAGCCAATAGCAGTGCGGTAAGGTCTTCTTATAGCCGCATCCCCCCCAGGCAAGGGTAAGTATTCTAGATGTCCTGCTCTGTTGAAGCTTTGGTAATCAGCTACCAAGAATTCCCCTCCCCAAATATACCCATCACTACCCATCCCTGTACCATCAAAAACGACTCCTATAACTGGAGTTTCTAATCCATTATCTGCCATGCAGCTCACAATATGGGCATGGTGATGCTGCACAGGTATAAGTTTCATGCCAGATTCACCCAGCTCTTGAGCATACTTGGTGGAAAGATAGTCAGGGTGAAGGTCATAGGCGATAATTTCAGGCTCGATGCGAAATAGCTTCTTATACAAAGAAATAGTATTGTCAAAATGCTCTAATGTTTCCATATTTTCCATATCACCAATATGCTGACTTAGGAACGCATACTTATCCTTGGTCAAACAGAAGCTGTTTTTCATTTCAGCACCGCAGGCCAAAACCTGCCGACATTTGAATGTGAGATGAATAGGATAGGGAGCATAACTACGTGCTCGCCTTACAAGCTGACTTGTTCCCCTTTCCACTACAGCTACACTGTCATCATAGCGAGAATAAATACCCCGATTGTGAATCAGGAAGTAATCAGCAATTCCTGAAAGCCTTTTTAATGCTTCATCATTATCTTTGGCGATGGGCTCTTCGCTGAGATTGCCGCTGGTCATCACTAAGGGTAGCTCAGTATCTTTCAGCAGGATATGGTGTAGTGGTGTATAAGGCAGCATGACACCTAAATATTCTAGATTTGGAGCTACCTCGCGAGATACAGATGAATCGGCTTTCCACTTCATGAGCACGATAGGGCTTTGAGGAGAGGTGAGCAATTCCTCTTCTTCCGGTGAGACGTAGCAATGTTTTTTTATTTCGTTCACGTTGCTTACCATTATGGCGAAGGGTTTAGAGGGTCGTCTTTTTCTTTCACGCAGAGTCTTAACTGCCGCTTCATCGCTGGCATCACAAGCTAAAAGAAATCCACCCAAGCCTTTAACAGCAACGATTTTTCCTGCTTTCAGGAGTTGACTGGCAGTGGCTAAGGCATCCGATCCCGCTACTCGCTTGCCTTGACTATCAACCAGATCAACCTTCGGGCCACATTTGGGGCAGGCATTTGGCTGGGCATGAAAGCGGCGATCTAGTGGGTTCTCATATTCTGCCTGGCATTGGGGACACATTTGGAAATAGCGCATGGTAGTTTTAGGGCGATCATAGGGTATATCCTCGATTATGGTAAACCGTGGGCCGCAGTTGGTGCAGTTGGTAAAGGGATAACGATAACGCCTATCGGAAGGATCTAACAATTCACTGAGACAAGCTTGACAGGTAGCAATATCTGGGGAGATAAGCTGGTATTTTCCCTCCTCAGCGATGCTATGGCGGATTTCGAAGTTCTTATAGCCAATTGGTGGATGGTGGGTAATAGCGATGTCCTCAATGTGAGCTAAAGGGGGAGCTTTTGTTTGAAGCTCCAAGTAAAACTGCTCAATAGCCTCTGCCTTCCCCTCCACCTCAATCCTGACATCCTCGGAGGTGTTACATACCCACCCCTTCAAGTTGTGTTTGGTGGCTAGTCCATAGACAAAGGGTCTGAAACCAACTCCTTGAACAATTCCGCGAACGCTAATACGCGCCAGTTCTATAGTCTTTATCTTGGCCATTGCAGGATGCCATTATTTTGTTCTCCCTATTTCCGCGATTACCATTCTTTTGAGTTCAGCTAGCCTTCCCTCTACCTCTGGTGAAAGCTCTAACCCCCAACCTATATTCTTGGGTTCAATTCCGATAATAATGGTATTTTTAGGTTCTCTTCCTAGTAGTCTCATCATCTTTAAGCTGTCTAGCACCCCCATCTCATGCAAGGATAATCCCCTTGTGGATGGATCCATTATTAAATCGTCAATACTGAGGCGATAAAGCGTCCCCGGTTTCTCACCGCCTTTAATAGCGTCGACTATAATCAGCTTATAAACATCTTCAACAAAAGATACAATCTCAGGGCAAATCCCGCCATCTATAATCTCTAAGTTAGCATAATTCAGGTCATCATTGTTCAGCATTCGTATAAGCTGAATTCCCACTCCTTCGTCTCCGAGGAGCAGATTGCCTATACCCAAGATGATAATCTTTGGTCGGGTTGTCTCATACTGCATTATTATCAAACGTATTTCACTGTTAAGAAGTGAGTTGAGCAGGAAATACAGGGGTCATAGGCACGTACCAGCATTTCTAACATGTGAGTTATTTCATCCTGGCTCCTGTTGATAATGTGCGGCACTAATTTTTCCATATCCTTCTGTATGTTGTTGTGGTTTTGATTGGTTGGGATAACACAGTTAGCTTTGGTCAATACACCTTTATCATCATAGGTGTAATCGTGGAATAATATTCCCCGCGGAGCTTCTACTGCGCCAATACCTCTTCCTGCTTTAACTTTAACCTCTGGCCTCTCTTCCTTTATTCCTCGCGTTATAAGCTCGTTGAGTATCCTCAGACTGTCCTTAACTACATGAACCGACTCCACAATCTGAGCTACGTTTATCATATAGGGGTTGTGACAAATTGGTTTTAACTCCAAGTCCTCAGCTGTCTTTTGAGCCTCGGACGAAAGTTGGGAATAATTATTGTTAAATCGCGCCAGCGCTCCCACCATGTAAGAATCCCGATTATGCTTGGTAAATTTAGCTGTAGAGTGAGGCACGCAAAACTCATTAGTCATCTCAAGATAATCAGTTATTGGTGTGGTGCCGGTATCAGTGGAAGCGATATCTCCAGAGATGAAGGCATACTCCTTGGTGTCTCTAAGAGCGATATATTCTGTCTCTCTAGTAAAATCAGGTATTTTGAAACTCTTGAATAGTTTGACCGTCTCCTTTAAGTCACCCATAGATTGAGTTAACCTTTGTTGCATTGTTTTTAGCTGGCTTGCCTCAGGCAACTTGGCAAATCCACCAACGATGCAAGCCATGGGATGAGTCTTTCTGCCGCCTATTAAATCGCCTAAATCATTGGCCAATTTCTTCATTCTTAACGCTCTTAAGGCTACCTCTGGGTGTGTACTGACTAAAGGGATAACACTACCTACATTAAGAAAGTCTGGTGCTGCCAGAAAGTAAAGGTGAAGCACATGACTTTGTAGTGTCTCAGCATTAAAAAGAAGCTTTCGCAGGAGCATTGTCTGTTCACTGAGTTGAACACCAAAGGCAGCCTCAGTGGCTTGAATTGAGCAGGTAGAATGAGCTATGGAACATATGCCGCAAATCCTAGGGGCTATCCAGACGACATCCTCATAGCTTTCCCCCCGCATCATAGCTTCGATGAATCTTTGTGACTCTGGAATTTCCCATGTTATTTCCTTCACCTTACCATTCCTGGCGGTGACAATAATATTGCCGTGTCCTTCTACCCTAGTTAAATGATGAACATTGATATTTAGCTCTGTCATTTTGAAACCTCCAGATAACCGTTAAAGATTCTGAACTGCCTTAGTATATCCCCTACAGTTAATCCATGTTTTTGTAGTATCTCCTTCTCCGAATCAGTATTGGGGTCATCTACCAGGCCACGGCATCCCCAGCAGCGGCGGCCATTGCTAATACAGATGGCGTTGCAGCCAGCTCTGGTAACTGGACCCAAGCATATTTCCCCTCTATCGAAAGCACAGACATTTCCAGCCAATTTGCATTCAACGCATACAGGATAGTTGGGCAGCTCAAACCTTTTACCCAACAGCAGTGACTTAACTAGCCTGAGAAACTCATACCTGTTCATAGGGCAGCCTGGCAGTTCATATTCTACAGGCACTACTGCTTTCACAGGACGCGCTGGGATTGTATCGTAGTACCACGTATAATCACAGGCAGTGTCGCCACAAACTATTTTGAGGCTTTCCTCCATAGGGCGAAAATTCTTGAGGCAATTAACACCTCCCAAAGAAGCACAGGCACCCATAGCCACTAATATCTTTGCCTGCTTTCTTATCCCCTCTATTCTAGGTATTTCCGACTCACTGGTAATCCCCCCATCTATAAAGGCTATCTCATAATCCTCGCCCTTTTCCGTTATTGCTTCTCTGAAATTGACAATATCTACTTGCTTCAGTAGTTCCACCAGCTCGGTCTCAAAATTTAGAACCTCTAACTCGCAGCCTTCACAACCAGTGAAATCAAAAAAAGCTAACTTCGGCTTCATTTTATATCGCCTCCTCTAATTTTTTAATCTGGGTGTAGGTAAATACCGGTCCTTCCTGACAGACGTATACGCCGTTAATCTGACAATGTCCGCATTTGCCCACACCACATTTCATCCTTCTCTCCAAGGACATCAAAATTTGCTCATCGGGAATACCTTTCTTCTGGCATGCAACCACGACAAACTTATACATCACTGGTGGCCCTACTGTAATGGCAAAGGTATTTTCAGGGTCCATATCTACCTTGGGGAAGAGGGTGGTTACCACACCTACATTTCCCGTCCAGCTTTGGTCTCTCTTGTCCACTGTCTCCAGAAGCTCCATGTCTTCCCTCTTTTGCCAGTTCTCAAGTTCCCTGGCAAACATCCTTTCTTGCGGCGTTCTGCTGCCTGAAAGAACTATGAGCCTCCCAAACTCTTTCCTATTATCTAGGACATAGTTAATAAGGGAACGCAGGGGGAACAGACCTATGCCTCCAGCTACTATCAAGATGTCTTTACCCTTAATATTATTCACAGGGAAGCCGTTACCGAAAGGACCTCTAATGCCAACTGTAGTTCCTGTATCCATACTATGCAGTGCATTGGTCACATTGCCTACATTCCGCACTGCTAGCTCGAAACTGCCCTTCTTTGTAGGAGAGGATGAAATCGATATGGGATTTTCGCCAATGCCAAAAATGGAAAGCTCGACAAATTGTCCTGGCTTATGACTTAGCTCCTTTCCATCCTTCAGCCTAAATTCAAACAGTTTCTCCCTCTCAGCTATAAGCACAACTCTTATGAGTTCAGCGGGGTGTGGTACATAGATGGATGTTTCTGGAACTGCTTGACTAATCATCTCACTTATCCTCCTCCTTTAACAGATTAAAAGTTTCCGCCGGGCTGGCAATATCAGCAAGACAGGCAGAGGCACATCTTCCACAGCCAACACAACCTAGCTTCCCCCACCTCTCCCATACATATTTCCCCTTACGGTATAAGCGATGCCTGTATCGGCTCTCCCTGTCTTTTCTGAAGTTTCCACCTCCAGCTACCAGGGCAAAATCAGGTAGCATGCAGGCATCCCACTGGCGATAACGCTCACCATCTTTGAGGTTAAGGGCAATATCATCTTGAACATCAAAACAAAAACAAGTGGGGCATACCATAACGCAAGAACCGCAGCTGAGGCACTGTTCACTTCTCTCCTTCCACAGAGGACTATCCCAAGATTTATCCAGTAATTCTGTTAGCTCATCAAGTGTCACATTGAGACCCGTTTTATATTTGGTTAACGCTTTCTGGCGTGCTTGGTCTCTTCGTATCAGATCTGA
Source organism: uncultured Dehalococcoidales bacterium (assembly GCA_964450165.1). Lineage (GTDB taxonomy): Bacteria > Chloroflexota > Dehalococcoidia > GIF9 > AB-539-J10 > CG2-30-46-19. The sequence goes on along the minus strand of CAYVCJ010000039.1, from coordinate 1,757 downwards.
AGAAGTCGCCTCTTTTCCTTCAGCATAGTTATCAAGTAGTTCCTCTCCTTTACTGCTGCCAACAGCTACAACATAGCTGTCGCCAATATCGGTGAGCATCAAATCAAAACCAGTTTCAGCGATAGCTGTACCTAAACTGGGGCAGAAAGCATTCGGATTGGGATTCAAGCAATCGATGCCAACTATGATAGTTTTTTCTCTCCTAGAAAGGTAATTAATGTCCGGGTTAGTAGTGGAAAACGCCGTATCGAGAAGCTCAATGGCTTTAATATCATAGGGATGAACACCAAAAAGGATTGTCGGCTTAGCTTCAACGACTGGCTCGATTTTAGGCTGTTCCCCTAATTCAAACCTAATAAGCGTTTCTTTTTGAGGGAGGAGATATATTTTTGGCGGCAACAGTGTGGTATCGTAAGCAAGACACATCTCATTAGCAGCAGTGAGCTTCCCAAAGGCATATTTGCCATCCTTCCTCTTTGGACCTACTACCTCCACATCCGTGCCGATAAGATTATTAACAAGTAGGTCCATATTTTGTTTTCTAATGAGCCTGTTTTTCATTTACCCTCCTTTATCTGCTGCTTGTTTAATATTAATTTCTACCTTGTTTAGCACCCAGGAGCACCAATTTTCTATCCCGGCGCCGGTCTTACAGGAAAGCTCGAAGAATTTGACTTTTGAATTTAGCCTTTTGACAGCTTCTTGAAAAGCAGCAATATCGAAGTCAACGTAGGGTGAAAGGTCAGCTTTATTTATCACCACTGCATCAGCGTCAGCGAATATCATAGGGTATTTAATGGGTTTATCATCCCCCTCAGGAAGGCTGGAAACCACTACCCTTTTGTGCTCTCCGAGAACAAACTCAGAAGGGCAGATAAGATTGCCCACATTCTCAATGAGGAGCAAATCTATGTCTTCCAGGGGCAATTTCTTCAAGGCAGGGTCGAGCATACTTGCAATTAGGCTACAATTCTCGGGCATATTTCTTGTGCTTATCTGGACTACTCCTACAGCCTCGTTCTTAACCTTTTCGGCATCCAGCGTTGAAGCGACATCGCCTTCAATGACTCCTATCCTTAATTTACCCTTCAATCTAGCTATAGTCTGCAAGATAAGGCTTGTCTTGCCGGCACCTGGAGATGACATAATATTGATAGCAAAAACCCCATGCTCATCCAGTAGCCGCTTATTTTGAGCCGCGATAGCTTCATTGGCCTCCAAAATGTTCTGCACCAGTTCTATTTTCCTCATTCCACTTCCATGCTTTCGATGTATAGCTCTCGACCTCCCACTATTTCTATACCCTGGCTTTGGCATTCAGGGCAGGACCACAAAGTATCTTTGGGGCGAAAAATGGTGAGGCAACTTCGGCAGCGAACCTGAGCTGGCGCTGATTCGAAGTGAAGGTTGGCTTTTTCAGCGATGGTGTCTTTGCTCATAAGATCAAAATAAAATTCAATGCAATCGGGCATAAAACCTGTCAATTCACCAACAACAAGGCTAATTTTGGTGATCTTCCTGGCTTGAGCTTTCTTGGCTTCCTTTAAAGCAATGTCAATAATACTTTCAGTCACCCCAAATTCGTGCATTTGATTTGCACACCAACCGAAGCAGTCTAGCTCACTTTGACTTTGATTTCAAATTTCCCTGGCTAGTCCGTTATCGACAGTGTAGGCGTCTATTGAGTTGTGTTAAATGGGAAACAATGCAATTGTTCACGAATCCCCCCTTAAATAGGTGCGGAGGCTGAGATACAT
>CAYVCJ010000038.1:0-9760 GCA_964450165.1 uncultured Dehalococcoidales bacterium | reverse complement strand
AAGGCAAGATATAAAATTCCCGATTTTTCCATGAAACCCTGCTTGCCTCGACTCCGCAAACAACCCGGCAGCTTTTCAGGCACGTGGCTTCACGTTACTTCTCGTCCAATCCAATATCGTGTCAAGAGATGTGCCTGGCAAGAATATTTCTTTGACGCCTGCCTCTTTAAGCGCGGAAATATCTTCTTCGGGAATAATGCCGCCGCCAACAACCGTTATGTCCTCCGCTCCATCCTTCTTTAGTAGCTCGAGCACCCGTTTGAACAAAGTCATATGAGCTCCGGAAAGGCAGCTTAGGCCAATTAAGTCAACATCTTCCTGTAAAGCTGCGGCAACAATTTGTTCTGGCGTCTGATGTAAACCGGTATACACTACCTCAAATCCAGCATCACTATAAGCTCGAGCTATAATCCTTACCCCCCGGTCATGCCCATCAAGTCCAGGTTTGGCAACCAGAATTCTTAGTTTTTTTCTAAAGTTCATTTTCCCCTCAACGGAACTAACTATATTCTCTTGCTAATAGAATCCTGGGTCTCGATATTCCCCAAAAACCTCTCTCCACACATCACAAATTTCCTGCTCAGTACCATATTCCTTTACTACCGCTATCACATAAGGCATCAAGTTCTTATCGGTCTTGGAGGCAGCACGAAGATCATTCAACTTTCGAATCACACTCCTGTTATCCCTCGTCCTTTTTACCTCGTTCAATCTGCCAATCTGCTCTTCCCCAAGTTCATCACTTATTTTCAGTATTTCAGGAGGAGCCTCCTCCTCAACAACATACTTATTTACTCCTACTACAACCTTCTCTCCTTTATCTATCTGTTGCTGGTAATGATAGGCAGCCTTAGCAATCTCCATTTGAGGAAATCCTTTATCAATGGCAGCAATCATACCACCCATATCATTTATTTTATTGATGTACTCCCACGCTTGTTCCTCTATCTGGTTAGTTAGAGCCTCCACAAAATAGGAGCCAGCCAGCGGATCTATAGTGTTAGTGACCCCTATCTCATCACAGATGATCTGTTGTGTCCGCAAAGCGATGGTGGCAGCAAACTCAGATGGTAAAGCTAGCGTCTCATCCAGAGAATTGGTATGCAGAGATTGCATCCCTCCTAGAACTGCCGCTAGTGCCTCAGTGGCTGTCCTGACAACATTATTATAGGGCTGCTGTGCAGTCAACGAGCAACCTGCAGTCTGAGCATGAAATCTCATCCACCAGGAGCGAGGATCCCTGGCTTTGAACCTGTCCTTCATAATCTTAGCCCACATCCTTCTAGCTGCTCTGAACTTAGCAACCTCCTCGAAGAAATCAAGGTGAGAATTGAAGAAAAATGACAGACGAGGTGCGAAGGAGTCGACATCCAGCTTCTTCCTCTCAATAACATCCTGCACATACGCTATACCATCAGCCAAAGTGAAGGCCAATTCCTGAACAGCAGTAGACCCGGCCTCCCGAATATGGTAACCACTGATGCTCACGGTATTCCACTTGGGAACATATTCAGTACCAAATTCAATAGTATCACTTATCAGCTTAACCGATGGCTCAGGCGGGAGCATGAACGTCTTCTGGGCAATGAATTCTTTCAGCATATCGTTTTGAATTGTCCCCCCAATCTTATCCCAGCTTACCCCAGATTTTTCGGCCACAACTAGATACATCGCCCAGAGTATGGACGCAGGGGGATTGATAGTCATGGAGGTGGTAACACTATCAAGGGGAATCCTGTCAGTCAAAATCTGCAAATCTCGCAGCGTATCAATTGCGACACCACACTTTCCACACTCGCCCAGAGCTCGGGGCGAATCGGTATCATATCCCATCAAAGTAGGAAAGTCGAAGGCAGTGCTCAGCCCCGTTTCACCTTCTTTCAGTAACAGGTGCCACCTTTTATTAGTATCCTCGGCACTTCCCAGACCCGAGAACATGCGCATCGTCCATTCTCTACCTCGATACATTGTCGGTTGGCATCCCCTGGTGAAGGGAAATATGCCGGGATAGCCAATGTCTTTAGCAAAATCCAGGTCTTTAATGTCTTCCGGAGTATAGATCCTCTTTATCTCCAGGTCAGAAACTGTGGAGAACCTCTCTTTCCTTTCAGGTTTTTGCCTGAAGGTTTCTTGTACTTCTTTGTCCCACTCTTTTCTACCCTTACGGACATGCCCTAAGGTCTCTTCTGTAAACATGACTTTCCTTTTCAATAATTACTTTGTCCAGTGGCTTCGAAGTCTATCCGAAGCTGTGACCCCCGCAGCAAGTTCAGGAAAGTATATAAACTGTTGGCGGGACGAGTCAAACACGATGATGATAACTAGGAGGACGACATCTTATACAGCGCTATTACAATCCCAGCTCTGAGGAGATTCCTTTCATCGCCTCGATGCCCAGAGTGATGAATTCCTCGAGTTCAAGCCCGACTTCTTGACATAAGGCGATTTGTTCCCGGTTAGCTCCAGCAGCAAATCTTGGCTGGCGGAAATGTTTCATCACTGATTTAGTGGTCAGCCCAGCGAGCTTATCAGGACGAACTAAAGCGGAGGCGGTGATGAGCCCGGTGAGGGGGTCAGCACAGAAGAGCGCCTTATCAAGCTTTGTTTTCCTGGGAATCCCATGAGCTTCATTATGACACAATATAGCACGAGCCATTTCATCGGTAGCCCCAAGCTCCCGGGCAATATCCGCCCCCAGCTTACCATGAGTATTGAGGTCGCCTTCAACCAGTTCCATATCTATATCGTGCAGCAATCCAGTAAGTCCCCACTCCTCCTCATCCCCACCCAGCTTTTTTGCCAGGGCTCTCATGATCGCTTCAGTAGCAAGCATATGTTTCAGGGTGTTCTCATCTTGAACATTAGCTCTGACCGAATCCAGAATCTCTTTTCTATTCATAGCTTAGCTGAGGTTGCCCTAGCCCGCTCACGGTGATATCCCTGTGGTAATATACCACGAAGATAATTTCCAGTAAAGGAGCCCTCTATCTCGGCTATTTCCTCTGGTGTGCCGGTAGCTACAATATAGCCTCCTTCATCACCAGCTCCGGGACCGAGGTCAATAACCCAGTCGGTGTTTTTGATTACATCCAGGTGGTGCTCAATAATAATGACCGTGTTGCCATAATCAACCAAGCGCTGCAGCACTTGAAGAAGAGCGGCAACATCGGGGAAGGAAAGCCCGGTAGTTGGCTCATCAAGAATATAGAGTGTCTTGCCCGTGGAACGCCGGGATAGCTCAGTAGCCAACTTCACCCGCTGTGCCTCACCACCGGAAAGAGTAGGGGCTGGCTGCCCCAGACAAATATACCCCAGACCGACATCCCTGAGGGTTTCCAACTTCCGCTTAATCTGGGGAAAGTGGTCGAAAAATTCCAGAGCTTCGTCCACGGTCATCTCCAGAATTTCGGCAATGTTCTTTCCCTTGAATTTAATCTCCAGTGCCTCACGGTTATATCGTTTCCCTTTGCATACTTCACAGGGGACGGAGACATCGGGGAGAAACTGCATCTCAATTTGAACGTAGCCTGCCCCCTGACAGGCTTCACACCTCCCACCTTTTACGTTGAACGAAAACCGCCCTGGTGGATAACCACGCACCCTTGCTTCAGGAACAGAGGCAAAGAGTTCACGAATGGGGGTAAATGTCCCGGTATAGGTAGCGGGATTACTTCGCGGCGTGCGGCCTATTGGTGACTGGTCAATGTTAATCACTTTATCAATATGCTCAATGCCAAGAATGGCATCACACCCGCCCGGTCTGTCTTTGGCACGGTAAAATAGCTGTGCCAGCTTTTTATATAACACCTCATCAATGAGAGTGCTCTTACCACTTCCCGAAACGCCAGTGATGCAAACAAACTTGCCCAGAGGAATATGGACATCAATGCTTTTCAAGTTATTCTGTCTGGCTCCCTTAATCACCAGCTCCTTCCCTGAACCAGGGCGCCTGCGCTGGGGCATGGGGATTTCCTTCACTTTGCTCAAATATTGCCCCGTTATCGATTCAGGACAGCTCATAATATCGCTGAGTTGTCCTGTAGCCACGATTTCCCCTCCCTGCTTCCCCGCTCCAGGTCCCATATCAATAATGTGGTCGGCAGCTCTCATCATCGCTTCATCATGTTCCACAATAATCACGGTATTGCCCAGGTCCCTGAGACGCTTCAGCGTTGTTATCAAGCGAGAGCCGTCGGCAAGATGCAACCCTACTGTGGGCTCATCGCAGATGTAGAGAACGCCGGTTAATCCACTGCCAATCTGTGTGGCCAGGCGAATTCTTTGCGCCTCACCGCCACTCAGCGTCGATGAAGCTCTGTCCAGGGTTAAATAGCCCAGACCGATATCAATGAGGAAATTCAACCGGCCATGAATCTCCTTGATGATTTGACGGGCTATGGTAAGCTCTCGAGGGGTAATCTCATCAGGCAGCCTGTCCACCCATTCCAGCGCCTGGGTAACAAACATGGCGGTAACATCCATGATGTTGTCCCCCATGATGGTAACCGCTAAAGATTCCGGCTTAAGTCTCTTTCCATGGCATACCGGACAAGGGGTGGATGACATGTACCTCTCAATAGCCGTCTTAACCCTATCGGATTCAGTCTCTTTATAGCGACGCTCCAGATGAGGTATAACGCCTTCAAATTCAGTGTAATAATGTCGGAAATGACCATAGTGGTCTTCATAAACTGCGGGAACAGTTTCGCCGCCATCACCATAAAGTATTAAGTGGAGCTGGGCTGGAGTTAGTTTGTTAACCGGCGTATGCAGTGAAAAGCCGTGGCGCTGAGCCAGAGTCTCCAAGATGCTGCCATACCAGGTGCTTATTTGCCCATTTCGGCTCCATGGCTGGATAGCGCCTTCTGCCAGGCTTAGCCCTTTATCAGGAATGACGAAGCTGGGGTCAATTTCCAGGTTACAGCCCAGTCCAGTGCAGGCAGGACAGGCACCATGGGGACTATTGAAGCTAAAAGTTCGTGGGGCAATTTCCCCCAGGCTGATGTTGCAATAGGCACAGGCGAAATGCTCCGAGAAAAGCAATTCCTCCCCATCGATAATGGAGATTAGCACTATGCCCAGGCCAAGCTTCACCGCCGTCTCAATGGAATCGGCCAGACGAGTGGCATTCTCCGTTCCACCTATCTGTAATCGGTCAACCACTACCTCAATGGAATGCTTTCTATATTTATCGAGCTGGAATTCCTCGGAAAGGTCATGAATTTCGCCATCAACCCTGACACGGACGAAGCCCGCTTTCTGTAAATCCCGCAATATCCCCTGGTGCTCGCCCTTACGGTCCCTGACCAGCGGCGCAAGTATCATAATTCTGCTGCCCTCAGGTATCCTGTTTACCGAATCTACAATCTGCTGCACCGTCTGGCGTGAAATTTCCCGTCCACATTGTGGACAGTGAGGATGCCCGATGCGGGCAAAGAGAAGCCGTAGATAATCGTAGATTTCAGTAACGGTGCCCACAATGGAACGTGGATTGTGCGGCGGTCCCTTCTGGTCAATGGAAATAGCCGGGCTAAGCCCTTCAATATAATCAACGTCAGGCTTCTCCATTTGCCCCAAAAACTGACGGGCATAAGTGGAAAGGGACTCCACGTAGCGACGTTGCCCCTCAGCGTAGATGGTGTCAAAGGCTAACGAGCTCTTACCACTCCCGGAAACACCGGTAATGACCACCAGCTTATTCCTGGGAATGACAACTTCTATATCCTTGAGGTTGTGCTCCCTGGCACCCTTAACAAATATGGCATCGGGCTCCATGGCTGTTTCAATTTTAACATCATTGCTATCCCCCTTCAAAATGGAATAACATTCGTAACAGGATATAATATGAGGAACGAAGGAGATAAAATGGAGGTCTCTTCAAAGTTCGTCGGAGCCAGACTGAAAGATTATACAACTGAGATAACCTGGCGTGACACTATGAATTATGCCGCCGCTATCGGTGATAACAATCCCTATTATCTGGATGATGAGCGCACAGAAGGGGTGATTGCACCTCCAATGTTCAGTGTGGCGGTGACATGGCAAATATCTGAGAGGATCTGGGATTACATTGAAGTCCAGGATTTTCCTAAAGAGGTTTTACTCACTGGGGTACATTACACGGAGCATCTAGCATTTTATCGTTCCATAAGGCCAGGAGATAAATTGAATATAAAGGGTAAGATTGCCGCCATGCTGCCTCATAAGGCGGGTACTCACATTGTTATACGCTTTGATGCCGTCGATAAGGAAGGCAAGTCTGTTTTCACAGAGCATTTTGGAGGTATGCTGCGAGGAGTCCAGTGCGCGGACGAGGGAAGGGGAGAGGAAGATCTTCCAGAAGTTCCCAGATATGCCGGAGATAATATCCCTGTCTGGGAATCGGTTGTACCGATAGAGCCGCTTGCATCATTTATATATGATGGTTGCACCAGGATCATTTTCCCGATACACACCTCCGTTAAGTTTGCCCATCAGGTAGGGCTTCCCGGAAGAATTTTGCAGGGTACAGCCACGCTTGCCTATGCTGTACGCGAGCTTACCAACAAAGAGGCGAACGGGCATCCCTCTGAATTGAAGTCAGCTTATTGTCGTTTTACCGGTATAGTGCTCCCCGGAACAGACATAAAGGTGCAACTTATCAAAAAGGACAACATTGGTGGTGGCACAGCCCTCTTCTTCGTTGTTCTAAACGCTGAGGGGAAGAAGGCTATAAGTGACGGCTATGCAAGGCTGGGAAAATAAAAAGGAGGATAGTATGAGCTGGAAAGACTTGAGCCAAGCCTGGCATTTTGTGGAAAAATGGGCAGAAACAAAACCGGAGGCTGAAGCCCTTGTGTTTGAGGATGACAGGCTTTCCTGGAGAGATTTTAAGAAAAAGATGGACAGGGTAGCCAGGGCATATCTTGAAGTGGGAGTAAAAAAGGGAGACCGGGTTGCCCTGCTTTCCATGGCACAAAATGAGTTCTTGACAACTTACATGGCAGCCGGCAAGGTTGGTGCGGTATGGCTGGGCCTATCACCCAAGTTTACCCTGGATGAGCTTCGGTATCAGATTGGAGATAGCCAACCCACAGTACTCATCACCCTTCGAGAATACCTCGGCAATGACCTTTCTGAGAACATAAAGACCTTGATAAAAGAATTCTCCTGCCTGAAGAAGGTTCTTGTTATCGGTGAGGCATTTGAAGGCACTGAAAGTTTTGCAGAGTTCACCGAAAAACCAAGACAGGAGCTAAATGAAGCCCTTGAAAAACGGGCATCTGAGGTCAGTGATGACGATGAAGCCCTTCTATTGTATACCTCCGGTTCTACAGGCAAGCCTAAAGGGGTAGTTCATACCCACAAGAGCATTGTTGAGAACATAAAGGTTGAGGTGGAAAAGTTTTTGTTTAAGGAAACATCCAGGGCACTGCTCCATTTCCCCATAAATCATGTAGCTGCTGATACCGAGATAGGAGTTGCCGCAATAATGGGAGGTGGATGTCTCGTTTTGATGGACAAATTCGACCCCGATGCAACTTTGAAGGTAGTAGAAAAGGAACGCATAACCGCACTCGGTCAGGTCCCTGTTATGTTCCTGTTAGAGTTCAGACAACCCGACTTTTCTAAAACCGATTTCAGCAGCATTGAGGGATTTGTGTGGGCTGGAGCTGCGGCACCAAAAATCATGATTGATGTGCTCAGTGGTATCTGTAAAAAGACCGACGCAAAATTGCTCACCGGGTATGGAAGTACTGAGGTAGCGGGATTCGTCACCTACACTGAAGAAGAGGATGATCTGGAGACGTTGATGAAGAGCGCCGGAAAGATTGCCCCACCATTTGAGCTCAAGATTGTGGACGCGAATCGCAGAGAACTCCCGGATGGCGAGATAGGAGAGATCGCTGTGAGGGGCCCCTTTCTTATGAAAGGATACTTCAACAAACCAGAAGCCACCGCCACGGTAATCGATAAACAGGGTTGGTACTATACCTCTGACCTTGCCTATAAGGATGACAGGGGATACATCTATATCACCGGGAGAGTGTCTGAGATGTTCAAGACTGGCGGGGAAAATGTCTATCCGCGTGAAATAGAAGATACGCTTGAATCACATGACAGCGTACTCTTCGCTGCTGTAATCGGGGTGCCTGATGAAATCTATCAGGAAGTGGGTTGGGCCTTTATTATGCCGATGCCTGGCAAAACCACAACGGAAGAGGAATTGCAAGACCTTTGCAAATCTAAATTAGCCAACTTTAAAGTCCCCAAAAGATTCTTCATACGTCAGTTATTGCCTCTTTTGTCCAATGGCAAGGTGGATAAGATGGCTCTAAAGAAAGAGATTTCAGAAATGTTGAAAAAAGACTAAAGCCAATGATGCTCTGGCCTTCACTTTGGGCATATTGACAGTTGCCTGTTACCAATTACGTATATTGACTGGGGGAAGGATGGTAGGGTATCATTTTTCCGCTTAAATAAAATAAGGAGGTGATGTCTATGGAGCAGTCCCAAAGGAGATCGTCATTGCAGGGCTCTCTTTATTGTCATTGCGAGCGGAGCGAAGCAATCTCTGCGGGGGGAAGTATTTGTTATGAGGTACAGCAAAGGTTTACTGGAAATACACGATAACAAAACCGAGGCTGAAGGGGTCGACTTTCGGCCGAGGTTCGAATAGTGGTTGCCCGGAAGTTTGCGAAATTTCCGGGAAAGGTAATAAGGAGGATTTTTAATGGATAAAACAATAGATAACTGGTCTAGAAGAGCCTTTTATTTAGTCATTGCTATATTAATGACTTTAGGGCTGCTTCTAGCGCCAGCAATGGCTCCACAGGCTAGCGCCGCTGAGGTGAATGCCGAGTGGGACAAGGTTAGTACGCCGTACACCGATGATTGGACCGTTGCTCCGAACGCCAAGATCCTGGTGCCTGCCTCAATTCCCGGCGGCAGCGTTATCTACGTGACCGGGTGGGGTTGGGAGGACAATGACGTCTGTAGTGGGAACTATACCCCCAGGTTGTGGAAGTCTGAGGACAGCGGCGTGAGCTGGGATGACCTGGCCGACAATATCTGGGATGCCGACGGTCTGCCGGCTAACTTCAATTCGAGCACTGGTGCTTGTTACTTTAACTATGTTGCCTGTGCTAAAGATGACCCCGACTTTGTCGCTGTTGCCGTGCTTGATAGAAGTGGTTCCGGTTCCGCTACTGATTACTGTAATTTCACACAGGCAGTGGTCATCTCTGATGATGGCGGCGACAACTTCGCGTGGACCGGGGACATAAGCGATGGCGCTGCTACCCTCAACTGCACTTTCGACATGAAGGTGTCGGATGAGGCTGATGGGAAGCGCAACATCGCACTGGGTGGTGTTGGAACCAATGGTACCTGCCCACGTGGTCTGGTGTTTCGCTATGAGACCGGTGGTCTAACTGGCGGTCGCTGGGTAGATGCCTCAGCCTATGATGGCTGGGACGACAATGGTGGCATTACCAGCCTGGCGGTTACCAAGGTGGTATTCGCTCCCAGCTGGCTTGCCGATAACACGGTACTGGCGGTAAGCCACAGTGCTAATAACACCTATCTTCAGTCAGGAACGTGGGGAAACAGCAAATGCTGGAATGACCCCGCTGGCTTTGAGGATGCTGTGGAGATACTTGGTGCTGACGGAGGCATGTGGTTTGCCTTTAAAGGTTCAGCGGCAGGACTTACCCTGCCCACGGACTATGAGGGCAGGCATGCCAATACTCGCTACGCCTGGGTGTATGTGGACAACACC
>CAYVCJ010000037.1:0-10350 GCA_964450165.1 uncultured Dehalococcoidales bacterium | reverse complement strand
ACTAAACGCTGATTTTAATTTCTCCAAGATTCCGCAAAAAGACAGGCATGGCATTGATTAAGTACGTCCCGAAAAAGACCATCCTTTGCTGAAAAGGCAAAAGCCGAGTGAGCAGTGCATTAAGGAACCTAGCTGGGTGAAGCAGGAAAACAAAAGTGTTTCGGCTAAGCAGCCTCTCTGTTCGGCAAAACCTGTATTTAACCTTGTATGTTATCATATAGTAACTGATCTGTTTATTCAAACACAATTACATGTCTTGGTCATAAGTACTTGGGTTTCAAAGCAACATTGGGAAGTTTGCCTAAATAGCCAGAATTGTGTTAAACTATCTGCTTTGATTGATGGTCTCGTCGATGATGACACTGAGGTTACTCCTTATAGCGTACCCCTAGAATCGGCTTATGAGCGCTCGGGGAGTGCTCCAGAAAATAAAGGAAGGAGGCATGGTAGAATGAAAGTATTTACAGACAGGTTGTTAAAACTTGCCGAGCAACATGCTGAGGAAATTGCCGAACGATGGTGCAAATCAGTGAGAACAAATTCCAAGACTCCCTCATACCATACCCGTCCCAAGGAGGAGTGTCTTCCTCAAGGAGTTTCTTTCTATAGGAATCTAATACGGATATATCACAGTGAGAAGCCTTATCAGGAAGTGTGGCTGTACTTCACGAAGTTTGCGGAAGATAGACATGCCGAAGGTGTACCTTTACCCGAGGCTATGTATGCGCTAATCATGATGAGAAGGCATCTATGGCTTTATGCAGAGTTCCAGGCGTTGTTTATGTCTACTATGGACATGCACCAAGCTATAGACAGCATCAATAGAGTAATACTCATTTTTGATTACGGCATGTATATCGTGGCCCATAAATGTAGGGAATTGTGTAGGAGTGAAGTTATTGCAGAGCTGGAGCAAGGGCGACTTATTTATTAGTTATCCTCATGAAGACAACTACAGTCCCTTCTCACAGTAACCAGACAGTCTGGGAAAGGGGAGGATTTCATCAGGAGTTCACGTGCGAAGATAGTTTCACGTTAAGTAGTATGCTTATGAAAGGTATATGATTGACTCGGTAAGTTTATCAAAGGATTAACGTTATGCCTCAGGAAATACATACCACTATAGAAACAATTGAAGCCGATGCTGAGAAAGTGGTTGAGGAGGCTAGGGAAAAGGCCAAGCAAATTCTTGTAGCAGCTAAAGCAGAGGCCAACAGAATCCTGTCCGCAGAGTTACCAATGGAAGAAATCGAGATGGAACGAGACAGGATTATAAGCGCAGCCGAAAAAGAAGCGAGCAAGCAAATTGAAGAATCAAAGAAGATGGCTTCGAAGCTCAGAGCCAGTGCCAAGAAAAAGGAGGATGAGGCTGTTAGGCTTATAGTGAATAGGATCAAAGGTGTTATTTGAACATGCTACCAGTAGTTGTGAGTAGCTCGGAACCCATGGTTGGGGTTCGAGTAATCGTGGTTAAGGATTCTTTAGAGCAGACTCTCAGAACCTTGCAGAAAGTCGGTGTGCTTCATGTTGAAGAAGCTAAGGAGCTTGACCCTGTGGACAAGGCAGCTATCGAGAGCGAAAGGAATAGGGTAAGAGAGTCTTTGTCGTCTATTAACGACGTCCTGTCTTATGTGACGGAAAGGGAAGAGGTGCTTTTACCGGAAGAAGTGAGTCTAAAATCTCCTGATGATATTATGGCGGAAGTAAGTATATTGCATGATAGGTTTACAAATCTTTACCAGAAAACCATCTCTTTGCAAGAAGAAATCAGGAGTTTGGAAGAGTTGGGGAGGTATCTCAGATTCCTGGTGCAGCAAGCCGACTTAAGGTTAAGAGACTTAAATTATTATGGAGACTATCTCTTCACCAGGGTTTTAGTGCTTTCTGGTGAGGCATATCAGTTATTCCGCGAAAAAGCTGGTGAATATTTGCTTCAAGATACTGCAGTTGCGGCAGAAGACGAGGTCATAGACTATGTAATTGCTAGGGTTAAAGACCAGAGGGCGGTTGAGGGGTTGGTCGAGGATCTCGGTGCTATAACTCTGAAGATACCAGACGAAGATTTAACCTTGAGGAGTTTTCTAGAGGAGATCGCTGATAGTATTGGTAGCCGCAAAGATCAACTGGCAGAACTCCACGAAGAGATTCAAAGAAGGCTCAAGGATAACTTAGAGCAGATTGTCTTCTTGAGGGAAGTGCTAGCAGCGGAGAATGATAGGATGTCAGTCCTAGAACAAGCGTGTGAAGCCAAGTATGTTACGTTAATTGAAGGCTGGGTGCCGGAGAGCGACGTTGAGATGGTAACTTCTGAAGTAAGAGAGACTGTAGGTTATGTATTTATCGACGCCAGAAAGCCGGAGCCGTTGGAAGAACCGCCAACCAAGATGAGAAATCCCTCCGGGGTTAGACCGTTCGAGGTCATTGTGAACCTTTTCAGCAGGCCCAAGTATGGTCAGTGGGATCCAACCCCAATTGTGGCTTATTCTTTCGCTTTCTTCTTTGGACTCATGCTGAATGACGTGGTTTATGCCGTTGGACTTATCCTGGCCGCCAGATTTTTGCTGAACAAGCTTGTGGACGATCCCGACTCTGAAGGAGTTCGATTATTCAAGCGGGTTCTGTATACCAGCGGTGGAGTTGCTCTAGTTTTCGGCCTGCTCTCCGGAACTTATCTTGGGGATTTCTTATATAAATTCTTTGGCATTCAATTGGAAACCATTGCCTTGGTAGGGCAGGTGCAACAGCAACTCGTAAATCCTATCTCGTTCATAGTACTTTCACTGTTAATAGGCCTCGTCCACGTAAACATAGCTCACGTACTAGCTCTTATCAGAGGAGTAAAGGAAGGCGATAAGGGAATGGTAGTGGGTAAAATCGGGCTTTTCATCTTACAAATCTTCGGAATACCTTATATCTTTAGAGCCTTGTTGCATATAGACCTTCTGCCATTAAGCCCTCAAACATATTCTATGTTTGCATATCCCCTGATTGGTGGGCTGGTACTACTTATCTCAGCTGGGTTCATGATGAGGGGTGGGTTGGGAGGAATTTTCTGGATTTTTGACCTCACCGGACTTCTGGGCGATGTCATGTCATACTCCAGGCTGGCAGGTGTTGGTCTAGCCACTTTTTATCTTGCGTCATCTTTTAACCTGCTTGCTGATTGGCTCTCTTCTACCCTGGCAAATGTGATTCCCGGCATAGTGGGAGTCATACTCGCTTCTATTGTAGTCATTGTCATGCTACTCGTTACACATTTATTTAATATGGCTCTGAGCAGCCTGGCGGCTTTCATACATTCCCTCAGGTTGTGCTTTGTGGAGTTTTTGCTCAAATTTTATGAAGGAGGTGGTAGAGAATATGCTCCATTTCGCCCAAAGTTTCGGAGGCGTGTGGTTGTTGGTGCGAAGTCTTAAAGCGAGGTGTGAAACATGACTGGTATAGAAAGCTTGGCTACACTTGGAGGTGCAATAGCGTTAGCCGGGGGTCTGGTTGGGTCGGCAATAGGCATAGCAATGGCTGGTTCTGCCGGGGCAGCTACATTGTCTGAGGAACCTGGACAACTCAGAAATGTGATAGTGCTGGCATCTCTGCCGATGACACAGAGCTTTTATGGGCTAATAATATTAATACTTATTCTAACGGTGGTAACCCCAGGCCTGCCAGCTACTGGTGGTGCCGGTTTGGCAGTACTCGGGGTCGGTATTATGGCAGCTTGTGCTGAAGGCTTCTCGGGGGTTTTCCAAGGATCAGTATGTGCTTCGGGAATATCTCTCTTACCCAAGACAAAGGGACGAATATTAACCGCGTCAATGATGCTGGCTGTATTCGTAGAGCTGATAGGTGTGCTGGGGCTGGTATTTAGCATCATGGCGTTAAGCATACTAGGCCTTATGTAAGGGGTGTGCAATGGAAGTCACGGGAACTGAGAAAATAAGGGAAGCTATACTCAAGAAAGTAAGAGCGGAGGCCCAGGAGATAATAAGTGATGCCGAGCTCAAGGCTAAGGAAGCAGTAGAAACGGCTAAAAAACAGAGGGAACGCAAATTTAAGGAGGAGAAGAATAGGAAGCTGTTACACGCAAAGAGCGAGGCTTCCAAGATCTTGGCCCAGGCTTCTCTTAAAGCACGGCAGGAGATATTGAGTGAGAAGGCGGTCATAATTAATGAAATAATTGATAAGGTAAAAACTGAAATATCACAGGATGCAATCGATAAGGAACTATTTCTTAGTCTGATTAAGGAGGCTGTTGATACGCTTGAGGCTGATAAAGCCAGAATTTATGTCTCTCCTAAAGACATGGGTGTGGTACAGGAGATAATCAGGGTGAATGGGGAGTTAAAGGACAGGATAATTGAAGTTAAGGAACTAGATTGTATGGGTGGTGTTCTGGCTGAGGACATAGACGGCATGGTTAGGATAGATAACACCTTTGAGACCAGGCTGGAGATGTTGCTGCCAAAAATATTACCACAGGTTGCTAAAGAAACCTTTGGAGATTGATATGAAATGACTTTAGTTAGCACTCGTTATGCATTTGCGTCGGCGTATCTCAAAGGGGAGGAATCCAAAGTGATAACCGCTGACCATGTGGATGCGATTTTGCAGAAATCCAGCATCCAGGACGCTTTGGAAGTCATTAGAAATACCGATGTGGGTGGTTATCTCTGGGAAAGACCCATCAAAACCTTCGATGATGTTGATGAATACCTATGGATGTATTTGGGTGGATGCTTGGAGCGCCTGGAATGGCTAAGACCTCCCCCCGCCATAATGAAGATGTCTCGCGTATACGTGTTAAAGTATGACGTCTGGAACATTAAGATCGCTCTGCGAGCTGTTTTAACCGACAAAAGAGCTCCAATGCTGCCCTTAGGCGTAATTCATAATCGGGGGTTATCAGGTGAACTATCAAGTGCCAAAAGCTTGGATGAGATCGTCGAGGTTCTTGCGAGATGTGGGTTGGGAGATTATGCCGACATATTGAAGGAGAATGAAGCGGGGGATATAAGGGCCAGGTTATTAACCGAGCTGAGATTGGATAATAGGTACTATGAGAATATGCTAAGCACGATGCGAAAGATGGAGGAGGGACTTTTATTAGTGAGAGGTCTAGGCATCATCATAGATTTGATAAACCTGCAGATTATATTCAGGTCTGTTATTAAAGACATAGGTCTTGCAGCGGCTGAATTTGTCCTTGACGGAGGATATATGCTGTCGAGGGAAGCTATAAAGGAATTACTCTCACTTAAATTAAGTGAAATAATCGCTAGCTTGGAGCATACCGAGTACCACGAAGCTGCGGAGGAGTTATCCAGAGCTTATGAGAGGGACAGCACTGTTACGGCGGTAGATCAGGTCATAGAAAAGCATAAATTTAGATTAGTTAAGGAACTATTGTCACCGAGGGTGCTATCTCCTTTGATTATGGCCTGGTACTTGATTGTAAAAGAATTTGAAATACGAGATTTAAGGCTGGTCTTCAAGGCATTGATTGATGGCATAGCTCCGGCGGAAATAAAGGATTATCTGGTGATATCATCATGATTCCAGTACAGAGTCTGGGCGTAGCTATTATCGGGGATGAGGACCAAGTGGCACTTATGAGGCTAGCTGGTGTGGAGAGATATGAAGAGATACAGGGTAATCATGATATTCGTGAGGAGGTTCGAGAGGCTTTAACCAGATTCATAAGCGACCCCTCAATTGGAATAATCTTGATAGCTGAAGACCACCTAGATTACGTTAATGACTTACTGGCACAAGTTAGAGAGAGTAAAAGGATAACCCCTGTCATAGTTGAGGTTCCTTTAAAATTCGGAACAGAGTGGCAGGATGTGAGGGCATATTACAAAGATTATACCAAGAGATTGATAGGGTTTACAGTGGAAATTTAGAACGGTAGAGGTATTGACTAATGGGTAAAATCTGGAAAATTTCGGGTCCCGTCGTCGTTGCTGAGAATATGCGGGGGTCACAGGTCTACGAGGTTGTTGAGGTGGGGGAGGCAAAGCTCGAGGGAGAAATAATAGAACTGGAGGCCGATAAAGCCGTTATTCAGACCTATGAGAATACTGTGGGACTGCGGGTCGGGGAACCAGTTGAAGGAACAGGAGAAATATTGACCGTAGAACTGGGTCCAGGACTTGTGGGGTCTATTTTTGATGGTGTTCAGAGATCCCTTATCAGTATGACTGGGGATATCGGTTCATTCCTGAGGCGAGGTGCTAAGGCAGTTCCGCTCTCGCGCCATGATAAGTGGCATTTTACGCCTTTAATAAAGGCTGGTGAAGTGGTTGGAGAGGGTGATTTCATTGGTGTGGTTCCCGAAACTGGGCTGGTAGAACACAAGATAATGGTGCCCATGGGCACCCAGGGCAAAATAAAAGAGATAGCTGAAGGCGACTATACTATAGAAGAGCCGGTGGCTTGGGTAGAGCATGACGGAGAGCTAAAGCAGATTATCATGATGCAAAAATGGCCAGCAAGAAAGCCCAGGCCTTATAAGCAAAGGCTTGACCCTACCAATTTGCTCATTACCGGGACAAGAGTCATTGACTACATGTTTCCCCTGGCACTGGGTGGTAAGGCTACCATACCGGGTGGCTTTGGCACTGGAAAGACGGTTGCCCTGCAACAGATGGCAAGATGGGCCCAAACACAATTGAACATATATGTCGGCTGTGGGGAGCGAGGCAACGAAATGGCAGACGTACTTTATAGCTTTAGGAAGCTAAGGGATCCCAGCACAGACAGGTTATTGCAGGAAAAGGAGATATTTATAGCCAACACCTCCAACATGCCCGTCGTAGCCCGTGAGATCAGCATTTTTATTGGTATCACCCTCGGTGAGTATTTTAGAGATATGGGTTATGATGTCCTGCTAGTAGCTGATTCAACTTCAAGATGGGCTGAAGCCATGAGGGAGATTGGGGCACGGCTAGAAGAAACGCCGGGTGAAGAGGGCTTCCCTACATACCTGGGTTCAAGGCTGGCCTCCTTCTATGAAAGGGCGGGAAGGGTTGAGTGTAAGGGCAACCCTCCAAGGATGGGTTCGCTGACAGTAATCGGCGCTGTAAGCCCTCCAGGCGCTGACTTTAGTGAACCGGTGACTCAAAGTACGTTCAGGATAGTGGATGCGCTGTATGCACTGGATGTTTCCCTGGCGAATAAGAGGCATTTCCCAGCTATAAGCTGGCTCACCAGCTATAGTCTTTATGTGGATGCGACAAGAGACTGGTGGAGCAAGGTCAGTCCTGAATGGGCAGACACGAGGGACAAGGCACTCATGATACTGCAACAGGAAGCAGAACTGGAGGAAATCGTAAGACTTATAGGGCCTGAGGCATTGCCTGAGAATGATAAGTTAGTCCTTTTGGCGGCAAAGATGATACGTGAAGATTTTCTTATGCAAAATGCCTACCATCCTGTTGATACCTACACAGTTCCTAAGAGGGCTCATTTGATGCTCAGTACGATAATGACATTCTATGATTTAGCTCAGGAGATGTCTGAGTCAGGCATTCCGGTTGCCGATATTCGCTCGTCACCGCTGGTATATCGAGTATCCCGAATGAAGGACGTGTCCAATGAGGATTTCGATAAATATGTTGGTGAGTTGTGGTCGGAAATGGAGACCAGTTTAGTGGCTCAAAAAGGAGGGACATGATGGGTTCCTTACAGCTATATACACGAGAGACCAAAGCAATCAGTACCGCTAGAAGCTCATTGGTCATTATCGAGAGCATCCCCGGCATCAGATACAATGAGATAGTTGATGTTCATCTAGGCACTGGCGAGCTAAGAAGCGGGCAGGTGATAGAGGTAGGCAAGGAAGTGACAGTGGTACAGGTATTTGGCGGTGTCAGTGAGATAGACCTGCTTAGAAGCAAAGTGAGATACAAAGGAGAGACTCTAAAATTGCCACTGTCCTTTGATATACTGGGAAGGATATTCGATGGAAGCGGGCATCCCATAGACGGTGGGCCTCCTATAGTAGCAGAGGATTACGTGGACATTAACGGAGCGCCAATAAACCCGGCAGCCCGGCAGCCACCTGCTGAATTTATTGAGACTGGGATCTCGGCTATAGATGGGCTGAATGCCCTGGTGAGAGGACAGAAGTTACCGATATTCAGCGGTTCGGGACTGCCTCACAACAAGGTTGCAGCTCAGATAGTGAGGCAAGCTGCGGTAAAAGGCGAAGAGGAAAGTTTTGCAGTTGTGTTTGCTGCCATCGGGGTAAGCTATGACGACGCTGCTTATTTTATTTCTAATCTCGAAGAGACTGGCGCATTAAGTAGAGCAGTTGGCTTTGTCAACACCGCCTCTGCTCCAGTAATAGAGCGATTATCCACTCCGCGACTGGCCTTAACCGCAGCCGAGTATCTGGCGTGGGAACATGGTATGCATGTATTGGTCGTGCTTACCGATATCACTAATTATTGTGATGCTCTTCGCGAGCTTTCTGCTATGCGAGGGGAAATACCCGGCAGAAGAGGCTATCCAGGGTACATGTACACCGACCTGGCTTCTATATATGAGAGGGCAGGGAGAATCCTGGGTAAGGAAGGCTCAGTAACCATGGTGCCCATTTTAACTATGCCCGATGATGATATAACACATCCTATACCTGATCTCACCGGATACATAACTGAGGGACAGATCGTGCTTTCCAGGGCTCTTGAAAGAAAAAGAATATACCCACCGATAGACGTATTCCTGTCCCTTTCTCGCATGATGCGTGAGGGAATCGGGGAAGGCAAAACCAGGGAAGACCATAACAACGTTTTTATGCAATCCTATGCAGCTTACGCTGAAGGGGCTTACCTGAGGGAAATTTCAACTGTTATAGGAGCTGAGTCTTTAACCGATAGAGATAAAACCTACCTTGCCGCTGCAGATAGAATTGAGCGAGAGTTTATATCCCAGGGTGAGTTTGAAAGAAGAACAATAGAGGAGACTCTGGGGGTGGCGTGGAGAATTTTCTCGACGTTGCCAAAGGACGACCTGAAGTTAATCAAGGAAGATTACATCAAAAAATACATGCCAACCTAACCAAGAGACGTAAAAAGTCATGGCTGAAAGATTGCTCGTTACCAGGCCAACCAAGATTGAACTCTTGAAGCTGAAGCGTCGGCTTGCCTTGGCTAGGAGGATACAGAAGATAGTAAAGGACAGGCTTTCAATATTAGTCATGGAGTTTCTGCAGACAGTGCGAGAGAGCGCAGAGGTCAGAGAGAGGCTTATCAAGGAATTCTCAGAAGCTTATAAGGCGCTGTCTCTCACTGCAGGGTACCATGGGTACATATCCCTAAAAAAAGAGCTGTTGGTATCCGGAGTAGACCTGAAGGTTAATAGCGGAGCAAGGAATGTAGCAGGGGTAAGGATACCAACCTTTGAGATGGAGAAAGCTGACAACACGAAGTTGAAGGGATATGGCCTGACTGATACCTCTTCGCTGCTGGATCGTGCAGCAGAGCTATCGCAAAAATGCCTGGAGACCCTCATTGAGTTAGCTGAGCTTCAGAGAGCGCTGGAGTTGTTAGGGCTGGAGATAAGCAAGGCAAAGAGGATAACCAATGCACTGGAGTATATATTAATCCCCGGTCTGGAGTTGACCATAAAGTACTTAACTATGAAGTTTGAGGAGAGAGACCGGGAGGAGGCAGCGCGGCTTAAACGCGTTAAGTTATTAATTGAACAAAGAAAAGCATATGCCTACTGATCCTCCTTCCAATGGGTTGATTCAGGGATACTTGAGGGATGAATTCAGAGTACTGAATGCCCAGTTGCCGCGTAGAAGAAAGCCGCTAGCCAAATTATTGCAAGAGGAACACCCCTATGTGATGTGTAATGATGGTAGCGCACACTTTTTCAAGAGGAAAGAACTTGAATATCTCTCTCAAATATTAAGCTATGACGAGCAAGAAGCTTTGTTGTTACCCATCATTATGGAAGTAACTGTGGACCAAAGCGGTGTGACAATAATATCTGAAGAGGGAACAGAAGCGAAGGTCCTTTCCAGGGTTCTTGATATGACTGTGGCTTATGAACAGGAAAAGATTACAATATTCAGGTCTCAATTAAGTTTGGTGAGAAAGACATTAAAAACAACTACGCAATACGTATTTTCTCTTAAACCCTACTGAAACACAACAGCCACAATCCAGTAGCCAGGTGGGTAGCTTGGACAACAATATTCCTGATCTGACCGCGGCGCACCTTGTCAGCAATTAAAGTCCCACAACCTCCACAGATATAGCCTGTGTCTCCTTCGCCCCTAAAGGCAGGGCTAACCTTGGATTCTATCACTGTGCGCCTCCCCTCACGAGGTTTAGCAACGGT
>CAYVCJ010000036.1:0-10350 GCA_964450165.1 uncultured Dehalococcoidales bacterium | reverse complement strand
GGGCTCGCAATGACAGATAAAGGGGCTTCCAATGATAGTTGAGTAAAAATCATGGTAACCGATATGTCTCCTCATTGAATTCCTTCGCTTCCTTGTGGCTATCCAGTAACACAATGTGAACTTCTTCGGGACCTTGAGCACGGAGGAGTGGTGCTCCGGGTATGTCGGCGGTAGTGCTTCTGCCGCTAATGTAAGTGATGTAGGTTGGCATCTTCTTTCCCGCGGCATTTCCAATAATTAGCTTGAGGATTGTAGCACCATCGTTCAAGCTGGAAACCAGCTTTTCACAGCCAATCAACGCCACATGTATGAGGGGCAGGGTGGCAACCAGGCGGCTATTCCCTTCATTGTCTATGATAACCAAAGTTCCACTTTCAGCTATGGCAATATTGGCTCCAGAAATACCCATATCTGCATTGATAATAGACTGCCTCAAATAACGACGTGACGCCTGCAGTACAAGCTCAGGGTCAGGTTCCAATTTTTCACCAATGGCCTTGGAAAGTAACTCAGCTACCTGTTCTACATTTTCTTGTGCTCCGTGGCTTGCCGAACGCGAAGGTTCTTCTCCTGCTAATTGAGCAACCCAGCCTTCGAGGTCTGTTTCTATCACCTCAATGTCAGCATCCTCAAGGTGTTTATTCAATCCAATCTCCGTGGCTACGACAGACCTTGACTTAACCATCCGTTGCACGTTATGTTCTCGTCCCAGCTTCACGACATAATTATTAACATCCTCAGCATTTTCAGCCTTGTAGACTATGGCACCAACCCTGCTAGCTTCTATCTTAAATTGCTCTATCAGTTCCGGCGTTGATATGGTAGTTATCTTTAAACCTCCAATCCAGGAAATTGCAAAATACTATGTTCCTGTTTCCCCGGTAAAGTTCTGTGCCACAGATTCCGGTACTCGAGATGCCCGACCTGCTTCACTGTGCCACAAGCTCCATGCCCTTGGTGAACGCCACCATATTGGTCTCAAGTTTTTCCCCGGGAAAGCTTTCCCGCAACACTAGTTCCATTGATTTACTATCAATGGGAAAGATGCCAGAGCCAACCAAAGCACCGATAAGTATCATATTGGCGAAGATAGGGTCACCCAGTTTCACTGCTTCGTCGGTAGCATTTATCAGCCATGATTTAGCTGACAATCCTTTGATAGCCTCGATGATTTCATCCAGGCTTGGGTATTCCATCCCAGCGGCATGTATCAGTCTGGAGTTGGCTATGGTGATAACGTCTGAATTTCCGAATTGCTGCAGTATTCGCAGAGTTTCCACAGGTTCCATGCCAAGGATGATATCAGCACGCCCATTAGGGATGAAAGGGCTATACTGATTTTCCTGTGAAATTCTCAAATGGCTCATAACACTGCCGCTTCGCTGAGATGCACCATATGTTTCTCCAATGGTCACGAAGTACCCTTCCCTTATAAAGGCTTTACCAACAAGCAGTGATATCACCACGTTTCCCTGTCCACCAACGCCAGCGATAATTAAATTGAGTGGGTCTTTTGTTAACGTCTTCATAATCACACTGTCTCCCTGATGATAGCACCTTGTGGGCATATATCGGCACATAGGCCACAGCCGGTGCAAATTGTTTCATCTATGGTAGCTTTGCCACTTTCGTTATCCCATACTATTCCCGGGCAACCGAACACCCTGGTGCATAGTCTATCGCACCCACAGGCTTCCCCCAGGCACTTATCAGGGTCAACATGCACCTTGTAGGGAGGTTTCTTGTCCCTCCTTCCTCTCACGAGCTCACACTCGCGTCGCATTATCACCACTCTAGGGCCTCCGTTTTGAGCTATGGCCTTTAGCAGCGTTGCTGTGCTATTCTCAAGGTCAAACGGGTCGCAGACGTCGACCTGTAGTCCTAACGAACGACATAAAGCTTCCATATCTACAGCTGTTGTTGTTTCTCCCATGCCGGTTACTCCCGTTCCGGGATGAGGTTGGAAGCCAGTCATAGCAGTGGCATTATTATCCAGGATGACGAGGGTAAAATTCGATTTGTTATAGATACCATTTATCAGTGCTGGAATTGTAGCGTGGAAGAAAGTAGAATCACCACACACAGCGAGCACTGGCTGACTAAAGCCAAATTGCCCCAGCTTGCCCAAACCATTAGCTACGCCAGCACCTGCTCCCATACAATACATTGTTCGCTCTTGAAAGTAGCCAGCGGGACCTATCGCCATGGAATAGCAGCCAATGTCACCGGTAACAAACCCATCACGCCCATCCAGTCTGAGTGCGTTTTTGATTGCCCAAAAAGTAGCTCGATGGGGACAGCCAGGACAAAAGGTCATAATTCGCGGTGGCATGTAGGTAAAAGGAACTTCTTCTGCCTTTTTACTATATTCTGGGTCGCGAGGTTGGTAGGCAAGGCCCATTATCTTAGCTATTGCCTCGATAACCAGGTCAGGATTTAGCTCTCCGTAGGCATTTATATGCCCGGAGTGCTTACCGTAGAATGCAGGATGAGGACTGGCAGGTGGCAGGTCGGCAACCAGCTCCTTTATGCTTCCTTCCAGGAAAGGGTCAATCTCCTCCACCATCAGTATTTTCTGCGATTTACCCAGATGTGTCTCAATGAGTTTTCGTGGTAGCGGCCAGATGGTGCCCAGCTTCAGAATGCCCACCTTGCTCTGCAATTTCAAGGCGTTCACCGCCTCTAAAGAATAAAGCCAGCAACTACCACCGGTTATGATTAATAATTCTGCCTCTTCCGGCCCCGTGTACCAGTTGAAAGGTGATGATTCGAATAGCTCCTGTGCCTTATCCAGTTTTCCATGCAATTGACTATGTAACCATGCGCTTGGGTATGGTATGAATTTGGGTAAGGTGGGCACAACGGGACATATGCTGTCGAAATGCGCCTTTTGCTCCTTTTTGGGCAACTCACCCAATGTTACGTTGCCTCTGGCGTGAGCAATGCGTGTTACGCTCCGTATCATGCATATACTATTCAATTCCTCGCTTAGGTCGAAAGCCCATTTTGTCATGTCCTTGGCTTCCTGGAAAGTGGCTGGTTCCAGAAGGGGGATATCCAACCACTTAGCTATGTTCCTGGTGTCCTGCTCATTAGAGCTGGATATAGCAGATGGATCGTCGCAACATGCCAGGACCAATCCAGCGCCTATGCCACTCATGACGAGGTTGGCCAGGAAGTCAGAGGCAACATTCACTCCGTTCTGCTTCATAGAAGTGATTGCTCGAATGCCGGCGAAGGAGGCACCAGCGGCAACTTCCAAAGCCACCTTCTCGTTAACAGACCATTCGGCGTAAAAATTCATTTCCTTAGCCACGGGTATCAGGCTCTCCATTATCTCCGTTGAAGGTGTCCCTGGATAGGCGCTGGCAACCCCTATGCCTGCTTCGAGTGCCCCTCGAGCAATAGCTTCGTTGCCGATGAAAAGCTGGGTGCTGCCGGGAGCATCTAATCCAACGCCTGACATACTACTCACCTCCTTAAACTTTCCTCCATTTCTAAGCTAGGAGCTTATCAGTTATGCTCTGTTGGAGACCAACAGAAAGCAGGTTCTTTCTATCGCCACTCCTGGTGATGATTTGCTGTAGCGCTCGTTTTTTCTTAAGTAAGGATGCCTTCTTAAGGTGGGCTAGATTCTCGAGAGGAAGGGTATCAACCTCAAGCTTCCCCTTTTCCTTGGCCATCTCGATGAGTTGAGCACCGACATCAGTGCGGACAATAACGGTGTTCCATCCCTCAATGCCTTCCACTGAGCCTACTGAGATATCGGCAAACTCCGAAGTCATATCCAGGCAGTAAGCACAGGCTGGCATGACAAACTTCCTGATTTCATCCAGTGGAAACGAGATTTTACCTGATGGAGTATACGCTTCAAATATATTTGCTGGAGGAGGTGGGATATCAAATTTGGTCACCTGTGGTAAGTCGAGCTTTTCCTTTAGGAATTGATGGAATCCGTCAGGCGACAAAGCCCAGGTGCAAAACAATCCAACTGCTAGCTTTACATTGCCTATGCTCACCCTGTTTTGTGGTGGTTCTTTCTTCATCTTGCTCAGCGCTAATATCTGACAGGGCATAGCAACTATTCCTAGTTTTTCTGTGCTGTCTTTAGGAATGTGGTTCAAAGCCTCTAATATGGGGCATGCCATATAATTGGAGCCAGTGCATTGAAATATCTCCTCCCTGCTTCGAGCCAGGAAAGCGCCTGGGGTTTTATCATCGGACATCTTTGTCAGGATTGCACCGTCAATAAGTCCTTCCTCCAGTGCCAATGACAAAAGCGTAGTTACCGTTCCGCCATATTGTGCTCTCTCCTTAATGCGTGTGTCTGTTGATCTTGCCATCAACACTTCCTTGGTGGTTCCCAGTTCATCACCGCTGTACGGCGTCCCAAAAACCCCCTGGCTAATGGCATCCATGTCAGTGTAGGTTCGTGGGCAATACTGATAACACTGCCCTTCTGAAATGGTGCAACTATCCAGAAGCACTATTCTGCCTTTATAGGAAACCAGGTAAGGACAACCGCCGGCACACGCACCACATAGAGTGCATAACCCGGCATCTATAACCTCCGTGAGTAACTCCTTGGAACCTTTGACTTTCATATCCATAGTTTGTTCCTTTCACATGAGATTTCCATCTCCGTGTCACTGTGAATTGCTTCTATGGTGGCACTCCAGAATTTGCGTGGTAACATCTTCTCTGTGACCAGGTGTGAATAAATATCGATTATCGTTTCCTATCTCTCAGTTTGTTTTGTGTATTTTATCACGTATCTTCCTTAAAGAGACACCCCTGGCGCTGTATAAAATGATAAAATGGGATGTATCTGGTACTCAGCAGCATGTGCCGCTGATGTTCCTTCCTGTTGAGTTGGAAGAGTGAATGCGCCATGTGTTAGCTCTCGGAAGGGGAATTTTGCTTTTTAGATTCGAGCTAAAGCGTGTAAGGAGGTGCCTTTATGAATGCCAATGTTCATCCTTTGATTGAGACAAACAAGGTCATGCTGATCGCCGGGGTTTACGATGTTCTATCAGCCAAGATTGCTCAACGTGCTGGATTTCCTGCCGTGGTGCTGACCGGATACGGAGTATCAGCAAGCTACCTGGGTGAGCCTGATTTTGGCCTTTTGACTCAAAGTGAGATTCTAGATGTAGCCAGGCGTGTAATTCAGGCTGTGGATATTATGGTCACCGTAGATGCTGATACCGGTTATGGTGGTCCGTTAAACGTGCAGCGTATGGTTCGGGAGTTAATAAAAATCGGAGCAGGCGGGATAATACTTGAGGACCAACGGTGGCCAAAGCGTTGTGGGCATATGCGGGGTAAAGAAGTTATCGCTGCAGAAGAACATGCCATGAAAATCCGTGCTGCTAAGGATGCTGCAGGTGAAATCCCTTTCATTGTTACTGCTCGTACCGATGCCATCGCTACTCATGGACTGGATGAAGCAATTAGCAGAGCTAAGCTTTATAAGGAAGCCGGGGCTGATATGCTGTTTGTGGAAGCACCACGCAGTAAAGAAGAGCTGTGGCGTATTGGCAAGGAACTACCGCCACCTTTGGTGGTCAACATGATTGAGGGAGGGCTCACCCCTGTATGCAGCCTGGAGGAGCTATATGAAATGGGCTTTTTTGCCGTTGGGTATGTGCTTACTGGTCTATTTGCTGCTGCAAAGGCTTTGGAAAGAGCTTTCATTACTCTAAGAAGCGAAGGGGAAAGCTCCTCTATTACCAGCGACCTGATGAGTTTTGAAGATTTTACCAGTATAGTTGGTCTCGAAAAACGCTATCAAGAGGATGAGAGATACAAGATAGAAAGCGAGTTATGAAGCAAGTGCAAGGCTTGCCTTTGCTAAAATATAAACAGCTCGGCTATTTATGCATAGCGAAGCACCATGATAAGATAAACAGAAACAAAGTTGAGCCGGTAGAGGATATGTGGGGATTCAAGAGTGGGAGATTAGATTATCTACGGAAATAAGGAAGCAAAGGAGGCAAGAAATTGGAGAATATAAAGGTAGAGGATTTATTAGCTTCGTCAACTAAAGGAATAGAGGTGGGAAGCAAAGCAACTGTTTGTGCTGCGTTTATTTTAGGTGCGCAGGCCATAACCATAATAGGGGGATTAGAGGGGAGAGCGTGGGGGCTGCTGGGGCTTGCCCTTGCGTTGATCGCAATTCAGCAGTTCCAAACGCGGTTTTCTATAGCACAAAATGCGTCAGCAATGCGGCGAATGGGGATAGCTATACTGGTTCTGGGCCCGGTTTTGCAAGCTTGCGTGATACTGGGAGTGCCGGGCTTCGTTTCCCAAGCTCCGCTTACCGAAGCTTTCGATCCTGCTGTAGTTACTGCGATTGTCCATCATCTTGCCCTCATAGCAGGAGTTTTTCTGATAACTTCAGGGATTGCCGGAATTCAGGCTTCCAACGCGACGAAGTCAGTGCTACAAATGATAGAGGGGATGGGAGCATCCTAAGGAGGTTCTAAGGAAGGATTTCTAAAGTTTTGTCGGCTGTGGTAGCTGGGGGTCGTATCCAACTTCAAACAGGCTGTTTTTGGCATACTGAAAACAGCTACATCTTTTTAGTTTCCACGGCGTTAGTAAAAATGAGCGGGAGGTTAATGTGAAGTATAACAAGGTTACCAATGAAACTATCCGAAAGCTCAAGGACATAGTTGGGGATGATAATATCCTCTCAGAACATCTCATGGATTATGGACACGACGAGACGCATATATTGGACTGGGTGCCTCCCGAAGTTGTTGTGAAACCGAGAAATAGAACAGAGGTATCTGAGATATTAAAACTGGCTAATCAGGAAATAATTCCTGTTACTCCCAGGGGTGGTGGGACAGGACTATCCGGCGGCGCAGTTCCTATTTACGGTGGTATTGTCCTTTCACTGGAGCGAATGAATAAAATCCTGGAGATAGATGAGGAGAACTTTTTGGCTGTACTCGAGCCAGGCGTCATCTTAGCTGAGTTATATAAAGCTGTGGAGGATAGAGGACTTTACTATCCTGTCTATCCTGAAGAGGAAAGTGCCACCATTGGGGGGAACGTCGCCACGAATGCTGCTGGTATGAAGGCGGTGAAATATGGTGTCACCAGGAACTATATCATGGGATTGGAGGCCGTACTTCCAAACGGCACCGTAATGGAGACAGGGGGGAAATATGTAAAGAATTCCACTGGCTAT
Source organism: uncultured Dehalococcoidales bacterium (assembly GCA_964450165.1). GTDB lineage: Bacteria > Chloroflexota > Dehalococcoidia > GIF9 > AB-539-J10 > CG2-30-46-19. The sequence goes on along the minus strand of CAYVCJ010000036.1, from coordinate 3,149 downwards.
AATCTGACTCAACTTCTGGTAGGCTCTGAGGGAACCCTGGCTGTTGTAACCAGGATTATACTGAAGTTAATCAAGAGGCCAAAGAACAGGTGCTATCTAATTCCTACCTTTGAATCGCTCGAAGGTGCAATAGGCACTGTTCCAAAGATACTCAAAGAAGGTATAGTCCCGGTCGCCATTGAATTCATGGTGGGCATTGCCATGCAACTGTGCCAGAATTATACGGGCATAAAACTTCCCATTCCAGAAGCGCCGAATTACCTTATTATAATTATTGAATCAGATAGTGAATTGGAATTGAAGAATCTTACCGAGCGAGTTAATGCTATCTGCTTAGATAATGGCGCCTCCGATGTTTTCATTGTGGACGCGGAGAAAGATATGAAAAAGGTGTCCGATGTCAGAGCAAAGCTGCACTTTGCCGTGAAATCGCTAGGATTGGAAGATATAGGCGATGCTGTGGTTCCGAGGAGTAAGATTCCTGAATTCATGAAAATGTTGGGTGAAATAACGCAGAAGCATGGTATTCTGGTAAGCGGCAGCGGGCATGCTGGTGACGGGAATGTGCACTTCAGCGTCATCGCCTTTGGTACACCGGAGGAAGAGTTCAACCGTAAGTTGCCTGAAATTCTCACTGATGTATTCAAAGGAAGTGTATCGCTAGGAGGCACCATCTCCGGCGAGCACGGAATTGGCGTTACCAAGAAGAAATATGTTCCCATTGCGATAAAACAAGAGCAGATAGAGCTTATGGGGAAGATAAAAAGAGTTTTTGATCCAAATTACATCCTGAACCCGGGGAAGATTTTTGATTAGCAGGATGATTTTAGGTGTTGATGAGGCAGGTAGAGGCTGCGTGATTGGTCCGCTGGTTATCTGTGGTGTGCTGGCAAGTGAGGAAACCATAGAGCGGTTTAAGGAAATAAAGGTCCGAGATTCCAAGCAATTAAGTCGAAAAAAACGAGAGCAGCTGGGTCCTGAGATAGTGAGCCTTGCGGAAGATTTCATGCTCATCAGGATAAGTCCTGTTGAAATAGATGAATGGTTAGGTGTGCCAGGTCTTAATTCATTAGAGGCACAGAAAACTGCCGAAATAATTTCTCATTTAAAGCCACTGGTCGCCTACATTGATGCTCCTGGTAAGGGTGCGCATGGCTATGCAAGGTTAATTAACTCAGCAATTCATTGTGGAACTCAGATCATAGCGGAGAACTTTGCCGACCGGAATTATCCTGTAGTGAGCGCTGCCTCTATACTGGCTAAAGTTCATAGGGATAAGGTGATACGGGAACTACATATTGAGTATGGTGACTTTGGCTCTGGTTACCCCTCGGATAGGAAAACAAAGGAATTCCTCACACAATATTATCATCGAGAGGGAAGGTTCCCCGACATAGTTAGAACTGGATGGGCAACGATTACAAGGATAACTGGCCCCAGGCAAGCTTATCTGGAAAGTTCGTCCGTTCAGAATTAGACAAGGATGAATTCTTTGATTGCCTTGAAGTAACGCTCCATTCCCACTAGCATTATATCGTTGTGCTCAGCATCGGGGATGATAACCAGGTTCTTGTTACTCGAGGCGGCATTTTCAAACAAGGCTTTACCTTCAATAGGGGGGATAAGGCTATCATATTCACCGTGGATAATGAGCGTTGGTATGGTAATGGTTCGCATCTTGGTGAGGTTGGGAAATTCGGCATCCGTTAGTCCCAAGGATTCAGTGGGAAGTCCCAGGTGCAGAAGAAGGTTGATGACACTGGCGAAGCCGCTCTCGATAATGAGCCCCTTTAATTGCTTCTGGTAGCGGTGGGCTATCTCGATGGCGGAGGCGCTTCCTAAGGAGCGCCCCATCACAAAGATGTCGTTGCTATAGTGGTTTTCGTTCAGGATGTCTACGAATGCCTTAAATATCGCCGGGGCATCTGAAATCATATTGCTGAAGGTAGGTTTTCCCTGGCTTGTGCCATAGCCACGATAGTCTGCCACGAATAGATTGATACTAAGTTGGTTATATATCGGGGCGATGTGGTCATAGTCGCTGACCACCTCACCATTGCCATGAAAATAGATGAAAGAGGGTGCTCTCTGGCTATAGACATAAAAGCGGCAAGAAATGGAGACATCACTATCTACGGGAATGAGATAGTCGCGCGCATTAGCGGGAGCTTTAGTAACATCTTTCCTGGGAAAAAAGATGAAGGAAAGGACTTCTGGCTTGTCCAGGATGGAATAATCAGCTTGCTCAGCCATAGTTCCTCCAGGTTGATTGTAGCATTTAGTTGTAACATAAATCCAAAGAGGAGAGTTTATTAAGATGAGAAATAGAAGGCTTCTACTTGAGATTGGTTGAAGGTATAATTCAGAACTAGTCCAAATTGTAGGACTGTGGTAAGTTGGATAAAAGGAGGGAGCAGTATGCAAATTAAGAAAGTGGGGGTGGTTGGTTGCGGGTTTATGGGTTCCGGTATTACGCAGGTCTGCGCTCAATCAGGCTACCAGGTAGTAGTATCAGAAGTAAATGATGAGCTTTTGAATAAAGGACTGACAACAATCAATTATTATCTGACTAGAAGCGTGCAGAAGGGCAAGATATCTGAGCAGGATAAGGACTCTGCCTTGGCTCGTATCAAAGGCACTACTAACAGCAAAGACTTCAGCGACTGTGATCTGGTGATAGAAGTTGTTCCCGAAAATATTGATTTAAAGAAAGAGGTATTCGCCAGGATTGATAAGATATGCCCTGAGCATACCATCCTGGCTAGCAATACCTCTTGTATATCTATTTTTGAGTTAGCTAAGGTTACCAACAGGCCTGAAAAAGTATTAGGCATGCACTTCCTTTCCCCTGTGCCACCCAGCAAGTTACTGGAGATTGTCAGATCTGCTGCCACCAGCGATGAGACCCTTGAAACTGGCAAGAAGTTTGGTGAATCCTTGGGGAAGGCTGTCATAGTTGCCAAGGATGTCCCACCGTTTATTTTCAATCGTCTGTTGATGGCTTTGGAAGGCACAGCCCTCAAGATGCTGGAAGATGGCATTGCCACCAAAGAGGATATCGATAAAAGTATGACGTTGGGGTTGTATCTTCCCATAGGACCGATAGCTCTATTAGACTTTAATGGTATCGATGTTGCCTATAAGGTATC
>CAYVCJ010000035.1:0-10416 GCA_964450165.1 uncultured Dehalococcoidales bacterium | reverse complement strand
GAAGCTTGCCTTCCTTTCTACAGAAATAAAGAATAAGGCTTTGCTCAACATCGCTGAAGCCGTTGTTAGCAGGCAAGATGAAATCCTGGCCGCCAATAAAGTTGACTATGAACAAGCTAAAGCCTCAGGAATGAATGAAGCCATGCTTGATAGGCTTATGTTGTCGGCATCCCGCCTCGAGGCGATGTCACAGGATTTAAAGACGGTGGCGGCCCTGCCTGACCCTGTGGGTGAGATATTTGAAATGAGAACCCTGGCAAACGGCTTACAAATAGGCAAGAAAAGGGTCCCCCTCGGGGTGATCGGTGCCATATATGAGAGTCGTCCCAATGTAACTATAGACATATCCAGCTTGTGCCTTAAAGCGGGCAACGCCGTTATCCTTCGCGGCGGAAAGGAAGCTATAAATTCCAACATGGCACTTGCCGGAGTAGCCCAGCAATCCTGCCTGCAAGCCGGAATGCCCAATGGTGCAATTCAATTCATTGAATCCACAGAACGATCTGTGGTTAATCACATGCTTAAAATGAAAGGAATAATTGACCTGATAATCCCTCGTGGCGGTGCTGGATTGATAAAGCTCATCTCAGAAAACGCCACTATGCCCGTGGTTACCGGCGGCGTGGGCGTTTGCCACACCTATGTGGATAAAAGCGCTGACCTCGATAAAGCCACAGCTATTGCCTATAATGCCAAGGTGCAACGCCCAACAGTGTGTAACGCCCTGGATTGCCTCCTGGTCCACAATCAGATTGCTAGAGATTACCTGCCTTCAATCGCAAAGGAATGGGGAAAGGCTAATGTAGAAATGCACTGTGATGAACGAACCATGGCTATCCTTAAAGCTAATGATGTCATTCTGAACGAAGTGAAGAATCTCTTAGTCCCGGCAACAGAGGAAGACTGGGGAAGAGAGTTCTTATCCCTAACTGCAGCTATTAAAGTGGTCGATTCTCTCGATGAAGCTCTGGAACATATTGCCAAATATGGCTCAGGTCATTCCGAAGCTATTGTAACCGAAGATTACTCATCCGCAATGAGATTTCTTAATGAAGTGGATGCCGCCTGTGTCTATGCCAATGCCAGCACCCGCTTCACCGATGGTAGTCAATTCGGATTGGGCGCCGAGATAGGCATAAGCACTCAAAAATTCCATGCCCGCGGACCGATGGCTCTGAAGGAAGTAACCAGCTATAAGTGGATTATCTTCGGCAGCGGGCAAGTCCGCCCTTAGCCTCTCTGTCATCGCAAGCAAAGTGAAGCAATCTCCACAGCTTTTGCTCAATATTCCGCCCTTCCCCAGGTAAGCCTAGCCTGAAAAAAGCTCATCGCTGCTCTTGCCGAAGGCGGCGTGAATGTCGAAGCGGACGGCGCCAACAGCAGCCTGTCCCCTCACCGCATCAGCGATTTTGCCCGTCATACTATGGCCAAAGCCGCCGCACAGTTCAATCAGGCTACATCCCTGGTCTGCCAGTTGCTTGGCCATGTTGACAGCCTGGTCCATGTTGGGAACAAGCTGCATGGTCAACTCAACAAGTCCAGTCGTCACCGTACACCGATGCTTCTCAGGGTCAGCATCGGGTACCAGAACCATGTAAGCCGCTTTTGTCTGTGGTGGCATTTCGCACCTCCTTTCTGTCTATAGCTATTTTCATAAATAATTATACTCTTCCGCATAATTTTGTATAAAATCTCTCTTCCTTTATTAATGGCATTGCCGATAACAGGTTGTTCGCGAACAAAGCAATTCATTTATCCTCCAAGAGGCACTTTAACCTGATTACACGTCGTTACACAATAGCCATCCCAGTTGCTATTTCCGATTTACTAAGGATAGCCCAAGCTGCAAGTTTGCATGTTGAATCCGAATATGACGGTTAGGCTTCAAGACCACCGCAAGGGTGACGAACTATAATTCCCGGTTAAGATAAAGTCTTTACTGCTTCCCTCTGGCTTTTGAACAGCTTTGTTATTCCTTGCTGGGCTAATGAGAGCAGTGAATCGATAGCTTCCTTGGAGAAAGGCTTACCTTCGGCAGTCCCCTGGACTTCCACAAACTCGTTCTTATCAGTCATAACCACATTGAAATCAACTTCAGCGCGATAATCTTCCTCGTAGCAAAGGTCAAGCAGCATATCTCCAGCCACAATTCCCACGCTAATGCCGGCTGCCATCTTATTGAGCGGCATAAAGGGCAACACACCTTGTTTTCTCAAATTATGGAAAGCTTGATACAGGGCAACATATCCACCGGTGACCGCAGCGGTTCTGGTGCCGCCGTCTGCTTGCAATACATCGCAGTCCACAATGAAAGTTCGCTCACCAAGGACAGTCATATTAGTTATCGCCCTCAAACTACGACCAACAAGACGCTGGATTTCCTGGCCTCTTCCCCCCATCCTATCTCGCGACGTGCGGGTAAGCGTTGCGCGGGGCAACATAGCATATTCCGCAGTCACCCAGCCTTGCCCGCTACCCCTCAGGAAATTAGGAACCCTCTCCTCCGTACTTACGGAGCATAACACCCTCGTCTGCCCCACCTCTATTAACGCTGAACCTTCGGCAAAAGATTGATAACCCAAGGTTATCCGCGCCGGGCGGATTTCATCACTTGCCCGCTTGTCTATCCTCGCCATTTCAGTCATCAAGTATAGCACTGCTCACTGACATCACCAAAATCGGGATTGAGCCGTTAAGAATGTCTATTTTGCTTTAGCGAAGGGTGAGATTGATTCCTCGTCCTTCCTTAATTCTATGATACGGTCACGGAGTAGAGCAGCCTTCTCAAATTCCAGATTCTTTGCTGCTGCTTTCATCTGAGATTCCAGCTGTTTGATGAGGCGATGCATCTCTTCCATAGAAATAGGGCTAGCTATGTAAGGAGCACGAGTTTCCGCTACCGCTTGAACACGTTGGGTAATATCCTTGATCGCCTTCCTTATCCCTTGAGGTGTTATGCCATGTTCCTTGTTGTAAACTTCCTGGATTCCTCGGCGACGTCGGATTTCTTCTATCGCTTCCCGCATCGACTTAGTAATGGAATCAGCATACATTATCGCATGGGCATTCACATGTCGGGCGGCCCTACCCATGGTCTGGATAAGCGCCCCCCTCGACCTTAAATAACCTTCCTTGTCAGCATCGAGTATGGCTACCAGGCTCACCTCAGGCAAGTCTAATCCCTCACGCAATAAGTTGATACCGACCACAACATCGTAAACGCCTAGTCGAAGGTCACGCAATATCTCTACCCTCTCCAGAGTCTCAATCTCGGAGTGAAGATAATGAGTTTTTATCTCCATCTCCCTGAGATAATCACACAGTTCCTCGGCCATCCTCTTGGTTAAAGTAGTTACCAAGCAGCGTTCGCCTTTATCCACTCTTGTCCTTATCTGATAAATAAGGTCATCGATTTGCCCTTTAACTGGCTTAATCTCCACACTGGGCTCCAACAAGCCTGTAGGACGAACTAATTGCTCTACTAGCTGCTGGCTATGCTCATATTCATACTGCGCTGGCGTAGCGGAGACGTAGACGACCTGGTTAATATGCTTCTGAAATTCCTCAAAATTTAATGGACGATTATCCAGTGCTGAAGGAAGACGGAAACCGTAATCAACCAGAGTTCGCTTCCGCGATATATCTCCATGATACATTCCCCTTATCTGAGGCAAGGTCATGTGAGACTCATCGATGAATAACAAATAATCATCAGGGAAATAATCAAGCAAAGTCCAGGGTGTACTTCCCGGGGCACGCCGCTGAAGATGCCTGGAGTAATTCTCCACACCGGTGCAATAGCCAACCTCCTGGAGCATTTCAATATCGTAGTTGGTTCGAGCTTCGAGCCTTTGAGCTTCAAGCAACTTACCCTGACTCTTTAGCTCCTCAAGCCTTCCCTTCAGTTCTTCCTTAATATCTTCAATTGCCGCCATCAACTTATCATGAGGAGTAACAAAATGCTTAGCAGGATAAATGTCTACCTGGTCACACTGGGATAGAAGTTCGCCAGTGAGTGGGTCAATTTCCATGATGCGGTCGATTTCATCCCCCCAGAATTCAATCCGCAGTGCTATCTCCTCATAAGCTGGCAGAATTTCCAGAGTATCACCTCTGATACGAAATTTACCTCTCGTGAGCTCAAAATCATTCCTCTCATACTGCATATCAACCAGATGGCGGACAAGCCTGTCCCGGTTATAACTCTCATTCCTCTTTACAGTAATGGCAAAGCTATGATATTCCTCAGGAGCACCTAGACTATAGATGCAAGAGACTGAAGCTACTATAACCACATCACGACGCTCAAAGAGAGCTCTGGTAGCAGCGTGTCGCAACTTGTCAATCTCCTCATTTATATCAGTCTCCTTTTCAATATAGGTGTCGGTGCTGGGAATATAAGCTTCAGGTTGATAGTAGTCATAGTAACTAACAAAGTATTCCACGGCATTCTCGGGGAAGAATTCCTTAAACTCTGTGGCTAATTGAGCAGCTAAAGTCTTATTGTGGCAAATGACCAGCGCAGGCCTTTGCACCCTCTCAATGACGTTCGCCATGGTGAAGGTTTTGCCGCTTCCAGTAACTCCAAGCAATGTTTGCTCATGATATCCTTTACTCAGCCCCTCCACTAGCCTATCCACGGCTTGTGGCTGGTCTCCGGTAAGTTGAAAGTCAGAAACCGTTTTGAATGAAGCCATACCTACAAGGCGTTTACCTACCAGCTAGTTCCTGGAGTGCCGTTTTAACTTTTTCCTCCAGGCTTAGCTCCGAGGAATTGGGGATGCTGGAAACAACCTGAGCAGCTTCTTTCAAAGAGTAGCCCAGGCTGGTTAAGGCAGCTATGGTGTCGCTATCCTCTGGGGCTAACGGCAAAGCAGCTTCTTTCCACTCTCGCTCCAGCTTATCTCTGAGTTCAACAACAAGACGGTTTGCCATTTTCTTACCAATGCCAGGTACTTGTTGAATAAGGTCAACATTACCGCTGATAATCGCTGTAGCTAATTGTTCTGCGCTTAGTTTAGAGAGCAATGCTAATGCCACTTTGGGGCCAATTCCTGAAATGGAGATAAGATTCTTGAACAGAGCTACCTCCTCAGTGGAGGTGAAGCCGTAAAGGGAGATATTATCCTCTTTTACATAGAGGTGGGTATAAAGGGAAATTTTATCACCGAGGGCTCCTAGCTGAATTAAGGTTGAACCGGGAAGATATACCAGAACGCCGACACCACCCACCTTAATGACAGCCGCATCAATACCACAATATTCCAGTGTTCCTTCCAGAGTAGCTATCATCTCAGCCTTCGTTAGCAAGCCACTTATTGAGGCGACTTTGCTGGATATGACAAATTGCCACAGCTAAGGCATCACTAGCGTCGCTTGGCTGAGGCGACTCATCAAGTTCCAGAAGCATTCTCACCATTTCCTGTACTTGTTCTTTATCGCTCCTTCCATAGCTTGTTACTTGCTGCTTCACTTGGGTTGGTGAATACCGATGTACTGGCAATCGCTGATTGGCAGCTACCAAAATAGCTACAGCCTGCGCTCTGCCAATAGCCAATGCTGAACGGATATTACGCCCAGCGAAGGGTTCCTCAATAGCTACTTCATCAGGATGATGTTTGGCAATGATTTGCGATAACCCATAGTATATGGAACGCAGTCTTTCCTCCAAACGAGTATTCCGTGAAAAGCTTAATACCCCGTAATTCACCATCTGCAGCTTTTCCCCATCATCCACTACACCATAGCCTAGATTCACCGTCCCGGGGTCAATGCCAAGGATACGCATAATCCTTACCTTTGAGCACGTAGTTTCTCTAACGTAGCATCAGAAAAATCAATATTAGAGAAAACACGCTGCACATCGTCCAACTCCTCTAGCTGGTCAAGAAAGGCTAAAGTCTGAATGGCTTCTTTTTCACCAAGGAGCATTGTGGTTTTGGGCACTAAACATATTTCTGCTGAGACTACATGCTGCCCTTCACTGATGGCTTCTTTCACTTTTTCCATATCTTGTGGTTGAGTATGTATCTCAAGATAACCCCTCTCCGTCTTAACATCTTCAGCACCGGCATCGATAGCCTGCAATGCCACTTCCTCAGCATCAGAGCCATCGCTTTCCACCATAATCACACCCTTGCTCTCGAAAAGCCAGGAAACACAGCCACTTTCACCTAAACTGCTATTCTGGCGCGTGAAAAGACGACGCACCTCCTGAATAGCTCTCTTACGGTTATCAGTCAGCGCCTCCACCAGCACTGCTACCCCATTCGGCCCATAACCCTCAAGCGTTACCGAGGCTAACTCAGAGGCCTCGCCTCCACCGCTGGCACGGTTTATAGCCCTCTCTATATTTTCCAAAGGCATATTGCCATCACGAGCCCTTTGTATTGCCAGACGCAGCTGAAGGTTAGCCTCCTGATTTGCCCCACCTTGCTTTACCGCAACTATAATTTCCCGAGTAAATTTGGTAAATAACTGACCCCGCCGAGCATCAGCCACGCCCTTCTGCCGCTTAATCTGCGACCACTTGGAATGCCCCGACATAGCTAAATTCTAGCATCACAAGATGCAAAAGCAAAGTACTTGGAAGTTGTTCAGCAAACACGGAGGCTTATTGAGGAAAGACGCTGCGCGGTTTCTACCAGCTCGTAGATATTTCCACGTGGTTAAAGAGCTGCCCAAGACATTTCAGAATATGACAAGAAAAGGCAAACCATTACGATAAGCTAAAGACCTAATTGTTTTGCCACAATTTCGCGCTGGAAGTCGCTATCGCCGAAAGCTTGTGCTCCTGCTTGCGCCCGCCGATAATAAAGGTGCATATCATGATCCATGGTGAAACCAATCGCCCCGAAGATCTGATGTCCCAAGATAGCCACCCGCCGGTAAGCATCACCTACCCAGGCCTTGGCTATGGCCACGCTCTTGGTGGCAGGAATCCCTTCACTGAGTTCCCAAGCTGCCTTATAGGTGATGTACCGTGCACCATCAACATCTGTCACCATATTGGCACAATAGTGCTGAACAGCCTGGAAAGTACCAATAGGTCGATTAAATTGAATTCTTTCCTTAGCATAGTTAACAGCCATGTCTAATGTAGCTTGAGCACCACCAATCATCTCAGCACACTTAGCTACCGCAGCCTTCTCCAGAGTATTTTGTATCACAGGCCAGCCGTGGTCCAGCCCCCCTACTATATTCTCCTTCGCTACATTCACATTATCAAAGACAACCTCATTCTGCTTGTCACGTGCCAGCGTCTCAAGGAGGGTACATTTGATCCCGGGGGTCTTGGCATCAACTACAAAAATAGTAATGCCTGCTTCGCGGTTTGCCGTCTCCTCTGTCCTAGCCACGCATAACAGATAATCGGCGACGTTAGCATCAGTAACAAAAAGCTTAGTGCCATTGATGCTATATTCACTATTCCGAGGAGAAGCTTTGACTGTGATAGCGGATGCATCATAGCTAGCAGTAGGCTCAGTCAATGCCATGGTGAAAATTAGCTCTCCCCTGGCAATCCGAGACAGAAATTTCTTCCTTTGTTCTTCATTACCAGCCTTCAAAATAGGCAAGCCGCCGAGAACCACAGTGGAGAAAAATGGGCCGGGTAAAATGTTATATCCCATCTCCTCAAGAAGAACCACCAAATCCAGGAAAGTACCACCACTGCCACCATAATCTTCAGGAAAGACCAGCCCCATCCAACCTAGCTCCGCCATCTTTCGCCACAACTCAGGTGAATAACCCTTGTCACTCTCATCTAGCTCTTTCACCAGTTTCTTGGGGCATTCCCTGGCGAGAAAATCACGCGCTGATGCTTTCAATATCTCCTGCTCTTCGCTTAAACCAATATCCATTCTCTTACCCCCTTATTTTATAATAGACAACCCAAGCCATTTTGCACATGTTTGACTACTTTCGGGGCAACCCCAAGCCCCTTTGGGCAATAATGTTACGCTGAATCTCTGAAGTACCAGCGCCAACAATAGCTGAGATACAGTCGAGATAGCCCAGATACACCCTTCCGTTTAAAGGCGCCCACCTGGAATCCGGCGCTAACTGCCCATAAAGCCCCATAATATCCATGGCCGCAAAGGCAAGGTCGCGACTCAGCTCAGTGGAAATCAACTTCAGTATAGATGCATCGGTGTCCGAACTGACCCCTTTATCACTCAGCCAAGCTGTGTGCCAATAATATCTATTTACTATCTCCATCCTGATCGCTATATCCACCAGCTTATTCCTTACTAGTGGATCCTTGCTCAGGCTCTTCGCGTTACGCTTTGTCTCCTTGGTATACTGTACGAGCTCCTCAAAGGTTTTCCTGAAATTCCCCAACGGGACGGCGAGCCTCTCAAAACCCAAAGCTACCATTAGGTAATACCACCCTTGGTTGACCTCACCCACAATAAACCTCTTAGGAATACGGACATTATCAAAATACACCTCATTAAAGGAATGAATGCCGCATATATTCATCAAGGGGTGAATAGTGATGCCTGGCATGTCATTAGGCACGATGATTAAAGAAATACCTTGATATCGGCTAAGAGCCTTAGGGTCCGTTCTGACAACCATCCAGGCACAATCCGATATATGAGCTCCGCTACTCCATATCTTATTACCATTAATAATTAGGTTATCCCCATCCTCAACGGCACTTGTTTGCAATGAGGCAAGGTCGGAGCCGGCGTTCGGCTCGCTATATGCTAGCCAAAAGCTTACCTCCCCCCTAGCAATCCCCGGTATCCATTCCTTCTTCATCTCCTCACTGCCAAAAAGTAGGATAGTCGGAGCACCGATTAAAGTAGCCACATTCCCAGCAGGTGCCCTATAATAACTTGTCAAGTCATTGAAGATAGCCTGCTCAATATGAGTGTGTTTGTCACTAGGCCACCCGATGCCGAGCCAGCCTCTCTTCCCTAATTTGCGCCAGAACTGGCGACAGAAGGCATCATATTCTGCTTCAAATACCGGTAGGGTTCCGTATCCTGCAGGCCAGTGAAGACTTTCCTCCGCCCAGTTTGGAGGCAGTTCTTCCTTCAGGAAAAGTTCAACCTCATCGCGGAAACCCTGCTCTTGCTTACTAAGTCCAAAATCCATGCTTTCCCTCTAACCTGCTAGCTTGAATAGCGTAAAAACAAGTTATTTTCTGGGTAACCCCAACCCCCTTTGAGCAATAATGTTGCGCTGGATCTCGTTAGTGCCACCACCAACACCTATGGAGAGGCAGTTTAGGCACAACCTTTCTATCTTCCCGCGGAGAGGAGCCCATTTGGAATCCATTTCCAGTTCTCCATAAGGTCCGGCAATATCCATTCCCACTTGCGCTACGCGTCTCATCATCTCGCTCAAAAATACCAGTGACATAGAAGCTTCGTAATTAGGATGGAGATTCTTGCTATACATCCAGGCAATGCGGTAGCACATCATACGGCTGACTTCGATCTCCACTGCCATTTCTGCCAGCTTCTGCCGAATTATGGGGTCTTTATCACACTTCCTTTCTTTAGCATATTCCACTAGCTCCTCTAAAATTCGCTGAAACATTGCAGCGTAACCTATCCCAGAGCGCTCGGAATCCAGAGCTATCATCAGTTCATACCAGCCATTGTTTTTCTTCCCCACCAGGTTTTCTTTAGGGATGCGCACATTATCAAAGAAGACCTCGTTAAACGAGTGACGATTCATGAGGTTTATCAAGGGATGTATCGTGATTCCAGGAGTCTTCATATCAACAACGAACATGCTGATTCCATCATATTTTCTGGGAGCATTGGGGTCAGTTCTAGCGGCAAGCCAGCAATAGTCAGCATAATGGGCATAGCTGGTCCAGATCTTATTGCCATTGATTACATATTCATCATCTTCCTCTACAGCGGTGGTTTGCAGCGAGGCGAGGTCAGAACCTGCGTTGGGCTCGCTGTAGCCGAGGGTAATTACCAAATCACCCTTCGCTACACCAAGAGCATACTTCTGCTTCTGCTCTTCACTTCCGAAGAGCAGGAGGTCAGGTCCTACCCAGTTTACTGCGATCTCCGTTTCCACCCCTACCGGTGCCTTATTGTAGGATAGCTCTTCGGCAAGGATAAGCCGCTTCATGTGGCTCATCTCCAAGCCGCCATATTGCTTGGGGTAATCTGGTGCCAACCAACCTTTCTGTCCCAATTTCTTTTGAAACTCACGAGAAATAGCCCAAGACTCATCGGTCTCCTCCCACAACAATGGGTCAAGTTCAAGCCATCGTTTCGGAGTCTCCTTCTTAATCCAATCGCGAACCTCCTTCCTGAATACTTCCTCTTCCTCGGTAAAACTAAAATCCATCACCACCTCCTTTTATCAATCACTACTGTGGATGTATTCTAGTATAACCTAGCAATTGACTGTCACAGTGCTAGATTACTTTATTCT
>CAYVCJ010000034.1:7107-10914 GCA_964450165.1 uncultured Dehalococcoidales bacterium | reverse complement strand
GCGAATGCCCTGAGACCCAATCTTAAATTCATCTCCATCATCGGTTCCTATGGTTGGGGAGGTAAGGCAGTTGAGCAACTCGCTGCGATGATTCCCAACCTGAAGGTAGAAATACTGGAGCCGGTATTGTGTAAGGGCTTTCCGAAGGAAACCGATTTCAATGCCCTGGATAACTTAGCGAGCACCATTGCAGAAAAGCATAAAGAGCACGGCTTTGCTTGATAACGTTTTACTAGAGAGGAAGCGAAAATGCCCAAAGCAATAATAATTTACGAAACTAGAAGTGGCAATACAGGGATGATGGCAAAAGCAATTGAAGAAGGAATGAAAGAGGCTGGGGTTGAAGTCTTATCGAAAAGGACGGTAAATGCAAAGGCGGATGATCTCATAAATATTGATGCCGTAGTTCTCGGCGCTCCAACCTATCATCATGACCTGATAGGTTCGATGAAAACATTCCTTTTCGAGATGGAAAAGGCAGATTTAAAGGAAAAGGTTGGAGCAGCATTCGGATCCTACGGATGGAGCGGTGAATCTGTCCAGATGATGACTGACACCATGAAGCATGTTTTCGGAATGAATGTAATGGAACCAGGATTGAAAATACTGCGCGGGCCAAGCGAAAGTGGCTTAAAACAATGCCAGGAATTCGGAAGAACGGTTGTTGAGAAAGTGAGAGAAACGAAGAGTTAAGGGGCGATGGAAGTCATGCTTAGTGGATGTCCGGGAGCCGATAAAATTAAAAATCCCGTTCCTTCTTATAAAAAGTGTCCTCGATGTGGCGAGGATGTTGAGATATGGAGTGATGAATTCTATGCTAAGTGCCCTAAGTGTGGGGAAATTATCCTCGGGGAAAATGTTCCTTCCTGTGTAGAGTGGTGTAAATATGCCAGGGAATGTCTTGGGTTGAGGAGATATAATCGCTTGATGGAAGAAAAGAAAGTGTATGACAGATTAGTTGGAGAAAGCAGTTGAAGAGGCGATGAAAATGCTGAGGTTGAAACACAAACTGAGGTTGGAGATACTAGACGATGACCTCTTTTACGGAGAGGACTAGCGAGAATAATTGGAGGGGATAAGGCTATGGCTGAATTATCACTGCCGTTTGAGGCCAGATACTTCTCCCTGAAAAGGTTCTTTGATATTTACCACAGGTCTATGGAGGCTGGAGATTTCAATGAAAGGCAACACCGGATAAAGACACCCCTAGAGCCACTTCTTCCTTCTGAAATAGACCAGCATTGAGCCCCCGATGGTAGCCAGCACAATCAAGACTACAAAGTAACCCCAGCGCCATCCGAGCTCGGGCATAAAGCTGAAGTTCATTCCATAAATACCAGCAACAAAAGTAAGCGGTATGAATATTGCCGCGAAGATGGTTAAAATCTTCATCACCTCGTTCATTCTGTTGCTGATACTTGAAAGATAAACATCGAGCATGCCGGAAAGCATGTCCCGGTAACTCTCCACGGTATCTATAATCTGGATTGTATGGTCATAAACATCCCTGAGGTATATGCCCGTGGATTTATGAATAAGCGATGACTCACCTCGTTCTAGTGAACTGACCACTTCCCTCAGGGGCCACACGGACTTTCTCAAGAATATCATTTCTTTCTTGAAGGTGCGGATAACCTGCAGTGTTTCCAGAGTCGGATTTGTGGTCAAGTCCTGCTCTACATCCTCTATCCCTTCTCCAAGTTGTTCCAGGACCACGAAATAGTTATCAACGATACAGTCAATTAAAGCGTAGGCAAGATAATCGGCTGCTGATTTTCTGAGACGCCCTTTCCCCTTCCTGATTCTTTCTCGTAGAGGCTCAAAGATTTGTCCTACGCGTTCCTGAAACGAGATAACGAAGTTTGAGCCGAAAATTAAGCTGACCTGCTCCGCTTCTAACTCTCTCTTTTCCTTATCATAGTAGAGCATCTTCAGAACAATGAAGACATGGCTTCCGAAATCTTCCAGTTTTGGGCGTTGCTGGGTATTAACGATGTCCTCTAATATGAGGGGGTGCAGGTCAAAGTGTTTTCCGATTTTTTCCATTGCCTCCATATCATGGACACCGTCTATGTTTATCCAGGTGATGGTGGGTTTATCCTTGAAGGGAAAACATTCTTCAACCGTTTTTGCTTCCTTCTCCTCAAGTTGTGTTTCATCGTAATCAATGATTCTAATTCTTACCTTTTCAATCTTCCTCTCTCCCACATGGACCAGTGTCCCGGGAGCAAGACCTACCTTTTTGTGTGCCTTCTTCATAACCAATCTAGGCATTCCGTTCACCTCCTCCGTATATTTAGGAAGTCCTTTCCTCCCGCGTCATCGGTGGGTTCGCACGGCGATGGAACTTCAGGTAGCTGGAAAACTAATGCGGCGTCACCGCCGGCAATTGCTCGAGCGCAGCTTTGGCGTGCTCTTCAGGGAAAGGCTGGTCCTCCAGAGCTCCATCGACGAAATTCTTGAAAGCGGTGAGGTCGAGATTGCTGTTACCGTCCAGCAGAAACAGGATGTTCTTACGCTCGTTCCGCTGCTTGAAAGCCAGTGCCTCATCCAGCACCGCCTTCACGGCATAAGAGGTCTCGGGTGAAGGTATCAGCCCCTCAGTGCGGGCGAACACTAAGGCTGCTTCAAAGGCTTGTGGTTGTGTGTAGGTCCTTGCCTCAATCTGTTTTTCGCGGTACAAAGCACTGACCAGCGGAGACATCCCGTGGTACCGCATACCACCAGCATTGATACCCGGTGGAACAAAGCTGTGTCCCAGGGTATACATCTTCAGCATTGGGGCTAAACCCTCGGTATCTCCATAGTCATAGGCATACCGTCCCTTGGATAGACTTGGAGCAGCAGCCGTCTCAACGGCAATTATCCGTGTCCCTCGCTTGCGGTCTCGGTAAAAGGGAAAGGACAGACCGCCCAGGGCGCTGCCACCCCCCACAGCACAAACGATAACATCGGGATTAGCCCCAGCCTGGCGCATCTGGATTTGCGCCTCAAGACCGATAATGGTCTGGTGCAGCAGAACATGGTTCATCACCGTGCCCCAGGAAAGCTTCGTATCATCATGAGTCTTGGCTTCATAGAAGGCTTCGCTCAGGGCGCTGCTCAAGCTGCCGGGTGAATGGGGGTCTTGTGCCAGTATCTTCTTACCGGAGAGCGTCTCCTCGCTTGGACTGGGGACGACCTCGGCTCCCAGTATCTCCATGACATAGCGTCCGTATGCCTTCTCCTCATAGCTGGAGCGCACCATATACACCTTGCACTGGATGTCGAAATAGTTGCAGGCGATAGCCATGGCGGCTCCCCACTCCCCATTTCCGGTAGCGGTAACAATACGCTTTACGCCTTTCTCCTGGGCAGCGTAATATGCCTGAGCCACAGCGGTGTTCATCTCATGGCCTCCCGAGGGGCTGCTGCCTTCGTGCTTGTAAAACACCCTCGCCGGCGTTTCCAGACTCCTTTCGAACTCCTGGGCACGGCAGAGGGGTGTTGGTCTCCACTTGAGGTAAAAGTCCCGGACTTCTGAGGGAATTGGTATGTCTCGTTTATCCCTCTCAAGTTCCTGGTCAATGCTGGCGGAAGAAGCCAGTTGGTCGAGGTCGTGGTGGCTCAACGGATAGCCACTTGAACTCATCGTGGGCGGCACATTAAACTCTAAATCAGGAATGATGTTATACCACTTATTGGGCAGCTTGTTGGCTTCGAGCGAGATTCTCATGTTACCTCCTCCGCTTTGTTACCATACTACTCCTGGCAGCGAATCAGGTTCTACCTGCTATTGTATGAGCAGTTCGCCACCGTGTCAATGGC
>CAYVCJ010000034.1:0-7007 GCA_964450165.1 uncultured Dehalococcoidales bacterium | reverse complement strand
TGAACTCAAGAAGACGAAGGAGGTGAAGTAGAGGGACACCAAATGTTAACATCTGCAGCGTAAATTTAGAGGAAACCTATGCTGGGGAATACACTGCCTACTTTCAGGGACTGGTTGGGAGTGCTGAGTAAGGGCTTTTCAAAAGAAGCCTATTTCAAGGAACTGGACGCTGTGGCAACTACTATTGCAGAAAAGCATAAAGTGCAAGGCTTTGCTTGATAACGTTTTACTGGAGAGGAAGCAAAATGCCCAAAGCAATAATAATTTACGAAACTAGAAGTGGCAATACAGGTACAATGGCGAAGGCAATTGAAAAGGGGTGAAAAATGCTGGAGTTGTAATTGAAGATACTTAAGATATAATTATCATCAGAGCAAGGAGGTGAGAAAATGAAATTTGGAGACATTCTAAAAAGCCAGCAAGCTGAGGGGAAGGAGAAACATGTCCCGATAATCGAGGTCGGCAGGGGAAAAGGTGAAGCAGGTGCTGATATCGTCCATGTGGTGGTGGGCAAAGAAAGTCCCCATCCCAACACCGTAGAGCATCATATTGCCTGGATAGAGCTTTATGGAGTGAAGAAAGATGGACAGGTAATAAACCTCGGTCGTTCTGCCTTTGCACCTTCCTATACCAATCCCAACGTCAGGTTCCAGGTACCCGTGGAGCAATTTAAAGCTTTCTGCGCTCTTTCCTATTGCAACATACATGGTTTATGGGAAAACTGCGTAGAGGTGTAGGGGAGAAATAATATGTAGACAGGATAAGTCGATGAGAGCAAAAAATGAGGATAAAGGAGGTATGACATGGAAGAAGTAAAGGAGCAACTGATAAGTCTTCCCCGACTGGGCGAGCCAGCACCAGCTTTTGAAACTGTATCTACTCATGGGGTGCTCAAACTGGAGGATTTTAAGGGAAGCTGGCTAATTCTCTTTTCCCACCCCGCGGATTTTACCCCGGTGTGTACCACTGAGTTCATAGCTTTCGCCGAAATCTTTCCGGAACTGCAGAAGAGAGGTGTGGAGCTTCTGGGTTTGAGTGTTGACAGCGTCTCTTCACACATTGCCTGGGTGCGTAATGTCGAAGAGAAAACAGGGGTAAAGATACCATTTCCCATCATCGCTGACCTCAGCAAGGAAGTTTCTCTCGCCTACGGTATGATTCATCCAGGGCAAAGCAAGACTGAGACTGTCAGATGTGTATTCATAATCGACCCCAACCAGATTATCAGGACAATACTTTATTACCCGCTAACCACGGGCAGGAACATGGCTGAGATACTGAGGATAATAGACGCCCTGCAAACGACAGATAAGAACGCTGTAGCCACCCCAGCTAACTGGCGGCCGGGCGACATGGTAGTGGTGCCACCACCGAACACACAGGAAATGGCTGAAGAGAGGATCAAGCAGGGGTACGAATGCGTGGATTGGTATCTCTGCAAGAAGAAGCTCTAGGCGAAATAGGAGGAGAATATGGCATGCGTCAGCCCGGATGGAAAACCTACCGAGTCAGGCACAAAGATGCTTCGTGCGATTAAATCAGGGATGGGCTCTGCTGAAGAAATTGCCAGTAGTGCCGGGCTTCCTCTATTCAGAGTCAGGAGTGGGCTCAGGGAACTGACTCAGGCGGGCTTAGCCAACCAGAAGGATGATAAGTATGAGTTATCATCCAAAGGGACTGAGTTGCTAGACTCCCTGTCCACTTAACTGGCAAAAATAGAGTATTAGACGGGAGAGGCGGCAAGGAACTATTTTGCCGTCCTTTGATTCTGCACTGGGGGTGGGTAGTTTATATGACTAAGACATACATACTATAGACGAAAGAATTAATGGATGGAGGAACTAATGGACAAGGATGAAATCATTGGTTTGTTGAATCGAGACCTTGAAGGTGAGCATGCCGCCATCATTCAATATCTGATTCATGCTTACGCTATGGGGGAAGGTGAGATGGCTTGCGAGATTGAGGCCATTGCCCGGGAGGAAATGCGTCACCTGGACTGGCTGGCCGAGACCATAGTCAGTCTTGGTGGAACCCCAAGCCTCAAGAGGGGAGATATGCGTGTTGGCGGCGAGTCAGTTTCCGATTGGATGAGGAATAATGTGCTGCTGGAAGAAGATGCCATGAATCCATACAAGGAGCACATCAAGGCTGTTGATGACCCTAAGATAAAGCGGTTATTGAAGCGCATTTTGTCTGATGAGGAATCGCACCATGGTGATTTCATGCACTTTGTGGAAAAAGCGGAGAGGGAAGGTGCTAAGGATATAAGAGGCACCCGCCAGGACAAGCTTACCCGGGTTCTCGACTGGGGCATCGAGCACGAGTACACCGTAATCCTCCAGTACCTTTTGCACTCCTATATGACCACCAACGAAGATGTCAAGAAAGAAATGCAGGACCAGGCTATAAACGAGATGCAGCATCTTGGGTGGCTATCTGAGGAGCTGGTTGATGAAAAGGGTACCCCAAGGATTGAGCACATCGAGGTTGACCAATCAACAAAGACGGCGGACATGCTTCGTGCCGATATACAGATCGAGCGTGAGGTAGCTGCCGAATATGACCGCGCTGCCAAGGAGATTGAAGAGCCCGACCTGAAGGAACTTCTCAAGAGGATAAGAGACCACGAAGTATATCACGCTGAGGTATTCACCGACCTATTGAAGAAAGAAGAGGGGCAAGGTTAGTTGATTATTTCACAGTGGTGTATCAGCTAACAGCAAGTAGTATCCTGGGTTGGGGGGTATGTTAACTATGGTGTGCTAATTTTGGAGAAAGATTGTTATTTGACGAAAGGAGGAGGATAGCATGTGGAAATGCACCAATTGTCATCATGTAGAATTTTCCATTGATAAACCTGAACGCTGTCCTGTTTGTGGTGCCGAGGCGGAAAAATTCGTCCCACATGAGCTACCGGGGATAAAAGGAGCTAAGACTCTGAAGAATCTTAAGAATGGTTTCGTTGCTGAGTCCCAGGCACATCTGAGGAACCTGGCTTTTGCCATGAAGGCTGAGCAGGAGGGTTATCCCCAGATAGCAAGATTGTTCCGCGCTGTTGCCGAGGCTGAGGGAGTCCATGCCTTCAACTGTTTTCGCCTTCTAGGCGCTGTATCTAACACTCAGGAAAACTTAGAAAGTGCATTTGAGAGGGAGAATCTAGCCAGTAACACCTATCCCCAGTTCATTAAGGAAGCAAACGAGGAGAGTAATACACACATAGCAACTGTCTTCAGTTACTCCCGTGATGTAGAGCGAGGACATGCCAAACTCTACAAAAATGCGCTGGCGCATACGATGGCTGAAAGGGAGACCGAGTATCATGTTTGCCAGGTCTGCGGCTATGTCTCCGATGGCGTTCTTCCTGACGAGTGTCCTATTTGTGGTGCCCCCAAAGAGAAATTTAGGAAGGTGGTCTAGTTATACGAGGAGGAAAACTTATCAGAAAGGAGGCGTGAAATGACAAAGAGACTACAGGTCTATAGGTGTGAGATATGTGGTAATATCGTACAGGTTTTCCATGCAGGAAAAGGAGAGCTTGTCTGCTGCAATCAGCCCATGAAGCTTTTGGAGGAGAAGACAGAAGAACAAGGAAGAGAAAAGCATGTGCCTGTGGCTGAGAAGACAGATAAAGGTATAAAGGTGGAAGTGGGTTCCGTTCCCCATCCTATGGAAGAAAAGCACTATATAGAATGGATAGAGGTTCAAACGGATAAGGGAATATCTACAAAGTTTCTAAACCCGGGTGATGAACCCCGGGCAGAGTTTGAGATCGAAGGAGATATCGTTAAAGCAAGAGAATACTGCAACATCCACGGTCTGTGGGCTGCCGGTAAATAGATAGAGGTAGGTTATGAAGAGCTTAAAGGGGACGAAAACGGAGAAGAATATTCTGACAGCTTTTGCGGGAGAATCCCAGGCAAGAAATCGCTATACCTACTTTGCCTCGCGGGCAAAAGAAGAGGGCTATGAGCAGATAGCAGCTGTATTTTTGGAGACAGCGGATAACGAGAAAGAACACGCAAAGAGACTGTTCAACTTCTTAGAAGGCGGATCTACGGAAATCAATGCTTCCTACCCGGCTGGTGTGGTAGGAAACACAAAAGAGAACCTGAAGGCGGCCGCAGAAGGGGAGAACTATGAGCATACGAAGATGTATCCCGGGTTCGCTAAAATAGCAGATGAAGAGGGATTTCCTGTGATAGCAGCTGTGATGCGAGCAATAGCAGTGGCTGAAAACCAGCATGAGAAGAAATACTTAGCCCTCTTCGACAACGTTGACAAGAACAGGGTTTTTAGAAGGGAAAAGATTGTGAGATGGAGATGTAGGAACTGCGGCTATATTCACGAAGGGACTGAACCGCCTGGGAAATGTCCAGCCTGTGCACACCCCAGGGCATTCTTTGAATTGCTGACAGAAAGCTATTGAACTGGCGACCACAGCCTGACCGCTAAGGTGCGGCTTGGGGCTTTTAGCTTTTCTGCATATAGGTTGGCATGGTTCAGTGGCTACCTACAGCGGCTTGCCAACGGGCATTATATATAGCGGCTTGATTTGCTCGTCCATCTGGAGAACTTTTCTCACCTGCTCATCATTGAAGGCGCCCACTTCCACTGTAGCTAAACCTAGAGCTACAGCCTGGAGGTGGATGTTTTCGCCCACGTGTCCCACCTCCATGTGGACATATCTTTCGCCGCGTCTGCCATAGGTATAGGAAGTACGGAGGTAAATCGCGCAGATGATGATGTTAACCGGCGCTTCGGCGATAAATCTTTCGTCTAAGGCGGCGCTGGCTAATTCCTGCCTTAAGTCGCCTGCCTGGTGTAGAATTAGCGAATGGGTGCTTACATCATAATGGTGAATGCCGGCCATCAGGTCATCTACAGTCTTGTTGCCCAAAACTGCGAAAATCTCCAGAGGGTAGGTAGCTCCAGCGCTGGGTGCTGCTCTGACGCTTTCTGCCCCGGTTATGCCCTGCGCTGCCCAGAGTATCTGACCTAATTGAGACAGAGTTACTGGCTTTGTGCGGTATCTGCGAATTGACCTTCGTCTGGAGATGGCTTCCTCCAGAGAGAATTTGCTTTTTAGCTGGGGGGAGGGAAGTTTTATCACGGGTTGAGGCTTGTTTTGCCTGGTGCGCAATGGCATTTTCCTATCCTTTGATGGTACCTAAAGGTACAGCCATAACCACCTTCCTGGAGATTCCCGCCTGGTGAACTGCCTCAATTACCTCAGTAACATCTTTGTATGCCTGTGACGCTTCCTCAGCCAGGGAGGCGATATCTCCCGCTTTTACCAGGATGCCTCTTTCCGCCAGGTCCCTGGCAACATCCTTGCCTCTGAGACTCCTTCGGGCAGCGCCGCGACTTAACATCCTGCCAGCTCCATGGCAGGTAGAGCCGAAGCTCTCCTCCATGGCTTTCTGAGTGCCGACGGCAACGAAGGAGCATCGTCCCATATCGCCGGGAATAAGCACAGGTTGTCCTATTTCTTTATATCGTTCAGGGATATCCTTGTGTCCTGCTGGGAAGGCTCTGGTAGCTCCTTTGCGGTGCACGCAGACCTTGATTTTCTTACCGTTAACGGTGTGTTCTTCTATTTTGGCGATATTGTGAGCGACATCATAAACCTGTCTCATGCCGAGCTGTTCAGGGCTTTTGCCAAAGACTTTGGAGAAGCTTTCCCGGGTCCAATGAGCGATGCATTGCCGATTGTTCCAGGCATAATTGGCAGCACAGGCCATAGCGGCAAAATAATCCTTGCCCTCTGGTGATTCTATGGGTGCGCAGGCGAGCTGTCTATCAGGGAGGTTTATCCCATATCTTGATACTGCTTCTTCCATCACACGCAGATGGTCGGTGCAAACCTGGTGACCAAATCCACGAGAACCGGTGTGAATTAGAACCAGTATCTGCCCTGTTTCGTCAATGCCCATAGCTTTAGCTGTCTCGGGCTCGAAGATTTCCTTTACCACCTGGACTTCGAGGAAATGGTTTCCTGAGCCCAGTGTGCCTGCCTGTGGCATGCCCCTTTTTATCGCCTTGTCGCTTATCTTGTCGGGGTTAGCGCCCTCCAGACAGCCGCCCTCTTCGGTAACTTCAAGGTCATCTTGAGAGCCGAAACCGTGTCTCACTGCCCATTTAGCTCCCTCAACCATCAATTCTCGCATTTCTTTGTGACTTGCTCTTATCTTTCCCTGGGAGCCTAATCCGGAGGGGATATTCCGGAACAGTTCGTTGATAAGCTCGTTAATTTTTGGTCTTACTTCCGCTTCGGTGAGATTGGTGCGCAGTAATCTCACGCCGCAGTTGATATCGTAACCCACGCCGCCGGGGGAGATTACTCCTTCCTTGATATCCATGGCAGCCACACCGCCGATGGGGAATCCATATCCCCAGTGGATATCGGGCATGGCCATGGAGAATTTGATTATGCCGGGGAGGAAAGCAACGTTGGCAACCTGTTCCGGCGTCTGCTCCGCCTTTATGGAGTTCAGGATTTTCTCGCTGGCGTAGATTAAACCGGGAACTCTCATGCCCTGCTTATAACTCTGCGGAATTTGCCAGTGGTAGTCATCTATCCTGGTAAGTTGTCCCTGCCACGGCGCCATTTCCACCTCCTAAATATCAAAGATTATCTGTGCTTTGTATCCCTTGTTGTCCTTATCTATCCTCAACATATGATATGTAGCTGCCTTTACCCCTGTCTTTATCCTGTGCCTTGAAGGGTCAAATTTCTCACCATAACAGGTAGCCTTCAGTCGGGTATTGGATAAACTCTGAACATCAAATTTTTTCAGCAAAACGTGCTCAGCATCGAAAAGATAAATAAGCTCATTAAGCCATTCCACCAGTAGGCTCTCTCTGTCCTCACTGGCTACTTCGAGGTCGTATTTTAATTCCTCTCCAATATTCTCCAATTCCGTTATTAAGCTGAATAAAGCTAAGGCGGCATTGCCAAAGACCTGCTTGATTTCTGTTCCATATGCAATGATACCCACATCGGC
>CAYVCJ010000033.1:8067-11321 GCA_964450165.1 uncultured Dehalococcoidales bacterium | reverse complement strand
TTAACGCTATGCAATATGAAAAAATCAGACTGGCAACGAAATCGGCAGACATAGTCATAGAGCCTGATGTTAGCTCTATCGGAATGTTTGCATTTTATAAGGCCGACGAGGCTATAGCACAGGGATATAAAGCTACAAAGAAGATACTGCCAAAGCTGCGAGAATTAATTCATTGTCCCTAGCTAGCACCTGTGCTAAAATCGGCTAAGTTCTATGCTAAATGAAGACGAACTGAAATACTGGGTAGGTTTTTCCAGGATACCCGGCATTGGCAAGGTCAGGATTTCGCGATTAAGAGAGCATTTTGACAATCTGAAAGACGCCTGGAATGCTCCAGCAAGCGAGTTAAAGCAAGCAGGCCTGGACTCACGGAGCGTAAATGCCATGGCTGCCTTACGACCCAGAATTTCCCTGGATGACGAGATGGAGAAACTGGAGCGATATAAGGTAAAAGTGCTTACCTGTGAAGACCCTTCTTATCCTCCCAGGTTAAAGGAGATTTACGACTACCCGCCAGTGCTTTATGTTCGAGGCAACTTACTGCCAAAAGATGACCCTTACCTGGCAGTGGTAGGCACACGGAAGCCCACTGTATATGGCAGACAGGTAACCGAAGAAATCGTAGCTGACCTGGTGCGAAGCAAAATCACTATCGTTAGTGGTTTAGCTAGAGGAATCGATTCCATAGCTCATCGAACAGCATTAGATAGCGGTGGCGAGACCATTGCTGTTTTTGCCTCAGGACTGGATATCGTCTATCCTGCTGACAATGCTAAACTAGCTCAGGCTATTATGGAGCGTGGAGCCCTGGTAAGCGAGTATCCTCTGGGGGTTAGGCCGAAAGCCGATAATTTTCCTCAGCGTAATCGAATTATGAGTGGTTTAAGCCTCGGTGTGCTGGTAGTAGAGGCTGGTGAGAGAAGTGGCGCTTTAATTACTGCTCATCAGGCAGTAGAGCAAAACAGAGATGTTTTTGCTATTCCGGGCAGTATTCTTTCCCCAGGCAGCAAGGGAACTAACCATCTTATACAGGAAGGAGCTAAGTTGGTGTGCAATTGTAATGATATTCTGGAGGAGCTGAATCCAACCGCGATAGCGCAGCAACTGGAGATTAAAGAATTCCTGCCTGCCAATGAGAAAGAATCCCAGGTGTTAACTCAACTGACTTCCGAGCCAAACCACATAGACGAGATTTGCCGGCGTAGTGGTTTAGCCATGCCCGAAGTAAGCAGCACACTGGCTATGCTGGAGTTAAAAGGAATAGTCAAGCAAGTAGGAAACATGAATTATGTGCTTGGTGGTAGAGTAGGCAAAGAATAAATCATGGCAGTTAAACTAGTCATTGTTGAATCCCCGGCCAAGGCAAGAACGCTCAACAGGATACTGGGGCGCGGCTACACGGTCAAAGCATCAGTGGGACATGTCCGTGACCTACCTAAATCAAGCCTGGGTGTGGATATTGAGAAGGACTTTGCTCCGGAATATGTCATTCTACAGGCAAAAAGAAAAATAATCCGCGAAATCAAGGATACCGCTAACAAAGCCAGCTCGATATATTTAGCCACTGATCCTGACCGTGAGGGGGAGGCGATCTCCTGGCATTTGATTAAGGCATCCAAGCTGGATGGAAACGATACCCCTATCCACCGTGTTGTGTTTCACGAAGTAACTGAAGAGGCAATCCGGGCAGCATTCAAGAAACCCCGCGCTATTGATATGAACCTCGTTAACGCCCAGCAAGCAAGACGCATTCTGGATAGGCTTGTTGGCTACAAACTAAGCCCGCTGCTGTGGAGAAAAATACAACGGGGACTATCCGCCGGCAGAGTGCAATCGGTAGTAGTCAGGATGATCGCTGATAGAGAACAGGAAATTGAGAATTTTACATCTGAAGAGTACTGGAGCATTGAAGTTGAATTAGCTCCTCAAGAGCAACAAACAAGCTTCAAAGCCGAGGTCGTAGCTTTCCTCAATGGCACAAAACTGAACGTCCATAATGAAAAGCAAGCCAAAGAAATTGTTGCCCGCTTGGAAAAGTCTAAATATCACGTTAGCGGTGTTCAAAGAAAACAGGTGCCTCGCCAGCCATCTGCACCTTTCATAACCAGCACTCTACAGCAAGAAGCCTGGAGAAAGCTACACTTCACTGCTAAACATACCATGGTTGTTGCTCAGCAGCTTTATGAGGGTTTACCTGTGGGTGAAGAAGGCTCGGTGGGACTTATTACCTATATGCGCACCGACTCCACTCACATTGCTTCCTCCGCCCTTGCTGAGGCAAGAAGCTTCATCAACAAAAAATATGGAAAGACTTTCCTTCCTTCAAAGGCACGCACTTTCGCTAAAAAGACAAAATGGGCCCAGGAAGCACATGAGGCAATCCGACCTACCAAAGTTGTGCGGGAACCAGAGAAAGTCAAGCCTTTCCTTGATTCCGCTCAGGCACAGCTTTATGAACTGATCTGGAAACGCTTTGTAGCCAGCCAGATGGCAGCAGCGTTATACGACACCACTAATGTGGAAATACAGGCGCTTGTGTCAAAAGGCACGGACGGCTACCTGCTTAAGGCAGCTAGCTCGCTTATGAAATTCTCCGGCTTCATGACTGTTTATAGTGAAGGAAAAGATGAGAGTGATAAGAAAGAGATACCTACTTCGCTGCCTGAGCTGGAGATTGGTGACAAATTAAGCTATATAGGTGTTTTCCCAGACCAGCATTTCACCCAGCCACCAGCTCGGTATACTGAAGCAACACTGATAAAGGCATTGGAGCAGGAGGGCATTGGCCGTCCCAGCACCTATGCTCCTATTCTGGCTACTATCCAGGAAAGACAGTATGTGTACAAGCAAGGTGGACGATTCCACCCTGAAGAGCTAGGAATAGTCGTTAATAATATGTTGTGCCAGCATTTTCCTAAAATTGTGGAAACCAAATTCACAGCACAAATGGAGCAAGAGCTTGATGAAATAGCTCAGGGGAAGAAAGACTGGGTAGCTGTGTTACATACTTTTTACCCTCCCTTCCAGGATACGCTGCAACGTGCATTAGCTAACGCGCACAAAGTTAAGGTAGTGGAGATGACCGACCAGAAATGTCCCAATTGTGGTCGCCCTATGGTGGTAAGAGTAGGGCGATTCGGTAAATTTCTTGCTTGTAGCGGGTACCCACAATGTAAAACAACGATGCCATTCCTGGTCAAGACGGGTGTCCCTTGCCCTCAATGTGGCGGTGAATTAGTGCAGAGGATTAGCAA
>CAYVCJ010000033.1:0-7967 GCA_964450165.1 uncultured Dehalococcoidales bacterium | reverse complement strand
GGTCTCCAGATTCTTCGCTTCGCTCAGAATGACAGCCAAAGATTGATGAATGCTCTCGAAGGGAGAAAGTTGGGAGTAAACCGCCTACAGAAACTTCGCCCTTTGATTGTTCAACAAAACTTGGACGCCCTTTTAGTTTCAAAAATAGAAAACTACCGCTACCTCTCTGGCTTCACTGGTTCCTCAGGATGGCTGCTTATTTCCCATAACCAGGCCGTCTTGGCTACCGATTTTCGGTACATTGAACAAGCCAAAAAAGAAGCCCCTGATTTTAACATCATCCAAATCAAAGGCGATCTAAGTGACTGGCTGCCCAGCTTAGTAGCTGAATTTAGATGGCGGAAATTAGGCTTTGAAGCAAACTTTGTTCCCTACGCTGTTTATCAACACCTCGGCAAAATAATAGAAACGAAGAAAGTTAATGTACAGCTTATCCCAACCACGAACCTGGTAGAGAATCTACGCTCGATAAAGGAGAAAAATGAGCTGAGGTTGATCGCTAAGGCCGTGGAACTAACCGATACTGTGTTTGCCCAAATCAAATCGAACATTAAACCAGGTATGACTGAAAAGGAGGCTGCGTGGGAAGCAGAAAAACGCTTACGGGAAAACGGCAGTGACGGGATAGCCTTCGACATTATTGTAGCCTCAGGACCAAACTCAGCGCTGCCTCACGCTAAGCCTACCAAAAGGACAATCCGTCCCAATGAACCGGTGCTTATTGACATGGGGGCTAAGTTTGATGGATATTGTAGCGATTTCAGCCGTACCCTGTGCTTCGGTAAACCAGATGAGACCTTAACCAGGATCTACGATATCGTCTTGAAAGCACAACTCACTGCTATAGAACGAATCAAAACCGGGATGGAAGCTAGTAAAGCAGACAAATTAGCCAGGGATGTTATTCAACAGGCTGGTTACGGAAATGCCTTTGGACATGGCTTGGGACATGGCATTGGATTGGAGGTGCATGAATTTCCGGCACTGGGGCCCAGCTCCGACGATTTGCTCACTGATGGCATGGTTTTCACCGTAGAACCAGGGATTTATATCTCCAGGTGGGGAGGGGTTAGAATTGAGGATGCGGTTAGCTTACAACAAGGTAAAGCCACGGTGCTTACCAGGTCGGAGAAAGCCATGGAGGTAATTACATGATAGACGCAGGAGAATTAAGGAAGGGGATAGCTATAGAGCTAGATGGCAAGATATATCAAGTCAGTGAATATCGACACATTAAGATAGGACGCGGCTCAGCTCAAATTCGGTTACGGCTTCGTGATATCCGTAGCGGCAATACCATCGAGCGCTCTTTTCAGGCTAGTGATAAATTCACTCCGGCTTTTCTTGAACGCCGCCACGTTCAATATCTTTATAACGACAGCGGCATGTACTACTTCATGGATAATGAATCCTACGAACAGATATCATTGACGACAGAACAACTGGGAGAGGCAAAGAATTACTTGAAGGAAGCACTGGATTTGGATCTATCAACTTACAAAGGTACACCAATAAGTGTTGAGCTGCCCGCTGCGGTAGAGCTTCGGGTTATACAAACGGAGCCAGGATTCAAAGGGGATACCGCTACCGGTGGCAGTAAACTGGCAAAGCTGGAGACAGACATCAATGTTCAAGTCCCCCTGTTTATCGATACCGGGGAGATTATTAAGGTTGATACCCGCACAGGAGAGTATCTGGGGAAGGCAGGCTAAGTGCTAAAGGCGGACTTGCATGTGCATACTTGCTATTCCGTGGATTGCGGGACACCACTAGATAAGATAGTGCCTCATTGCCTACAGATAGGCATTAATTGTATTGCCATAGCTGACCATCACAGCATAACTGGTGCGTTAAAGTTGAAGGAAATCGCTCCGTTTCATGTAATCGTCGCCGAGGAAATTATGACGCCTATCGGTGAGTTGATGGGGCTGTTCCTCACTCAGGAGATTCCTCGCGGATTATCTGCTCAAGAAACGATCGCGCGAATTAAGAGCCAGGGTGGGCTGGTTAATATACCTCACCCATTTGGTCATTCATTTCGCGAGAATAAGAAGTTACTATCACAGGAAATTCTATCCCAGGTTGATCTCATCGAGGTGTTCAACTCTCGCATCCCTTTCCCAAATGCCTTTCCTAAAGCTTCTAAATTGGCTTCAGAGTATGGATTACCTGCCAGTGCTGGAAGCGACGCTCATACCATCCGTGAAATTGGTAGGGCTTACGTGGAAATGCCTGAATTTAATGGGCCTGAAGATTTTCTGGATTGCCTAACCCGGGGTAAGATATTTGGGCAGAAGTCAAGTCCCCTCTTTCATTTCGTTAGTCTGTGGTGGAAGACAAGGAAGAGGTTGCTTTCCTGGTGAATATCGGCTGGTTTTCCACAGGAAGAGATGAAGCTGCTCGGCAGCTCTTGCAAGCTGTGCAAGAAAGCATCTATGCCGGTGGAATTAGGGCGAAACTCAGCTTTGTTTTCAGCAATCGTGAGCCAGGTGAGTTCGAGGAGAGCGATCTGTTTTTCAAATTGGTTCACAGCTATAATTTGCCCTTGATTTGTCTATCACACAAAAACTTCAAAACAGTAAACAGTACGCAGGATTGGCGTATCAGATATGATAGACAGGTAATGAGCAGAATTAAGAAATTCTCTCCAGACCTCTGCGTCCTTGCCGGTTACATGCTCATTGTGGGAGAGGAGATGTGTCACAACTATAATATGCTCAACCTTCATCCTGCACCTCCAGGCGGACCCAAAGGTAGCTGGCAAGAGGTAATCTGGCAATTGATAGAAAACAAGGCTGATAAAGCGGGAGCGATGATGCATTTAGTGACTCCAAAATTGGATGAAGGTCCTGTGGTGGCGTATTGCTTATTCTCTGTCATGGATGAACCGTTCAAAAAATATTGGCAAAAGGGTGATAAACAAAACTTGTTCCATCTTATTCGCCGCCATGAACTTGTCCGGGAATTCCCTATCATCATTTCCACACTGAAGGCTTTCAGTGAAAAGCAAATAGGCATCAAAGATGGCAAGGTAGTCGATGCCAACGGAAATTTCATTGAGGGATATGACCTCAGTGATGAAGTAAACCAGGCAGTGCAGGCAATATTAGAATGAATTTGATATGCTTCGACCTTGAAGGACCCCTAGCCCCTCAGGATAATGCTTACGAGCTAATGAAGTTATTCCCCAATGGAGACAGGATTTTCGAAGTCATCAGCCGCTATGATGATTTGTTAACCCTTGAAAGTAGGGAGAACTATGAGCCAGGTGATACTTTAGCTCTTATCGTCCCCTTTCTCGCCTATCACGGCATCACGGAGGAGCAGATTGGCATTATGGGACAGCAAGCTCCCTTCACTCCCGGAGCGTCTGAACTTGTTTCCAAACTGAAAACCCATGGATGGGAGGTTTTCTGTGCCAGTACCAGCTATGAACAATACGCTACCGGTATTACCCAAAGGCTGGGAATCCCTGTACAAAACGTAGCATGCACCTCTTTCCCCTTAAACAAGATTTCTCAATTACTCAGCCAAGACGATTTCACTTTGCTGGAGCAGATAGAGAAACAAATTATGAACCTTTCCCCTACAGTCGATGACAACGATACAAAGAAATTGCTTGACCATTTCTATTGGCAGGAATTACCACGGACTAAGTCAGGCAAAATGGTAATTGAAGTGAAACCCACAGGTGGAAGCCGAAAGGTAAAAGCACTGGAACATTTTGCAGTCAAAACGGGAGAACCATTTTCTCACTGGGTAGCTGTCGGAGACAGCATCACTGACTTTAAGATGCTTCAAGCAGTGGACAACGCTGGCGGCTTAGCCATTTCGTTCAATGCCAATCAGTATGCCCTACCCTACTCGACCATGAGCTTAGCATCCACCCGACTCGACGATTTATGGGTGATATTAGAAACCTGGAGCAAAGGAAATCCAAGCGCAGTGGAGAAAATGGTTAAGGAAAAGGAGGAAATTGGAGGCCAAGGCAATCGAGGTCACTTCCACTGGTTGGCAGGAAGTAATGATATGACTGAACCTCTGGAAATCCATAGCAGGATACGGCGTTTGGTTAGAAAAGAAGCAGCCAAGCTGGGCTAGTATTATGTCAACTATTGAGGTAATTGGATTCGGCGCTTTGAATATAGACTATTTATATCGCGTAAAGCAGATTGTCCTTGATGGAGAAGTTCCAATTGACCGTGTTACGGTAACTCCCGGTGGTTCAGCAGCTAATACTATTTATGGCTTAGCTAAGTTAGGTGT
Source organism: uncultured Dehalococcoidales bacterium (assembly GCA_964450165.1). Classification (GTDB taxonomy): domain Bacteria; phylum Chloroflexota; class Dehalococcoidia; order GIF9; family AB-539-J10; genus CG2-30-46-19. Next base: position 3,701 of record CAYVCJ010000033.1, on the reverse strand, counting down.
AAGAACGGGATTCGTGGGCGTTATAGCAGACGATGCGCAAGGCAAAGCCTGCCTCAGCGACCTCCAAAGAATCAACGTGGATACCACACACATTCGCATTAAAAAGACGAAAAAGACCGGCATTGCACTATGTATCACTGATGAATTGGGAAATCGTGCCATCTATCTCCTGCCTGGAGCGAATAGCGTGCTTAATTCTCAGGATATAGATGCAAATTACCTGAGCCAGGCGAAAATAGTTCACTTCTCGTCTTTTGTAGATGAGAAGCAATTCACTATTCAAGCTAAATTGCTGAAAAAATTATCAGGTTCAGTTAAAATTAGCTTTGCCCCTGGAATGCTTTATGCTGTCAGAGGGATGCAGGCTCTTTCTCCCCTGCTTCAAAAAACCGATGTGTTATTTATCAATAAAGATGAATTGGAAAAATTAACCGGTGAGAATCTCGTGGCTGGAGCGAAGGAATGCCTCAAGCAAGGATGCCAGGTCGTCGTGGTTACTTTGGGCAAGGGATTATCCCTGGAAGCAGGCCGGATTATGACTGGCTACATTTGCGATAAGGATCACGAATATAGAGTTGAATCATCGGCAGCTCTTGCAGGTCAACTCGATAGCACTGGTGCCGGTGATGCTTTTGCCGCAGGCTTTCTTTTCGGTTTAGTTAAACAAAGGAAACTTGATGAGTGTGGACAATTGGGAGATACAATGGCTCGTTTTGCAATGAAGGAGGCGGGAGCCAGACAAGGTCTTCCCAGCCTGCACACTTTAAAAGAAACACTTCCTTCAATAACTAGTTCTTGATGTTGAAGAAGTTGATTATTTTTGATAAGTATTAAAAATTTGGTAACCTAAAGGAAATGTGAAATGAAAGTAGAGTTGTTGTTCATCACCCCTGAACCGGAAAAGCTAATAGAAGCTGCAGGGCGGACGTCGTATCTGTCGTTCGGTAAACAAGGGAAAGACAGTGAAAAAGCGTTTATCAGGATGTTGATTAAAAGAGGACACCTTACTGTGTTAGAGCATGCCTATGCTACCTTTAGAATTTCAGGCATATCAAGGGCGTTTACACACCAGTTAGTGAGGCACAGATTATGTTCCTTCACCCAGCAATCCCAGAGATATGTAGATGAAAGCAATTTTAATTATATTGAGCCTCTGTCGATAAAGAACCGCCCTGAGGCTCATTCAGCCTTTATCGATTTTATGGAAAAAGCAAGAAAAGCCTACCAGGAGTTACACAGATTAGGAATCAAGAAGGAAGACGCCAGATTTGTCCTTCCCAATGCTGTGGAAAGCCAAATTGTAGTGACCGCAAATCTCAGGGAGTGGCGTCACATAATTGAATTAAGAAGCGAACCAGGAGCACAGTGGGAAATAAGGGAAGCCGCTATTGAGATTTTAAAAATATTGAAAAAGCATGCTCCGACGATATTTGAAGATTTAGAAGTGGATGAGGAAAAAGCCAGCATAAAAAGGCATTCGTAAGACGCTAATCTTTACATACGTTACTTTTTAGCGGGCGCAGTAAGTATTTCATCAATCAGGCCATATTCCATCGCTTGCTTTGGGTTAAGATAGAAATCCCTATCGGTATCGTGAGCTATCTTCTCTATTGGTTGACCGGTATGCTTGGCTATGATATTGCGGATTGTTTCCTGCATTCTCATTATCTCCCGAGCGGCAATTTCAATGTCAGCTGCTTGCCCCTGAGCACCACCCACCGCCTGATGAAGATGTATGGTGGAATTAGGCAAGGCATACCGCTTACCCTTAGTGCCCGCAGAAAGAAGTAAAGTGCCCATGCTAGCCGCCAGGCCAACACAGATGGTAGATACATCGCACCGGCTAAGCTGCATGGTATCGTAGATAGCCAATCCGGCAGAGATGATACCACCGGGACAATGAATGTAAATACTTATGTCCTTCTCCGAGTCCTCTCGCTCCAAATAGAGAAGTTGAGCGATAATAAGGTTAGCTATCTGGTCGTCGATAGGCGTGCCCAAGAAAATGATCCTCTCTTTAAGCAGGAGAGAGTATATATCGAAGACACGTTCGCCTCGAGCACCAGTCTCGGTTACCGTAGGGATTAGTATCTGAAATTTCTCATTCATGTGCACCTCCTAAAACAAGAATCTTAAGGCCTAGCTCCCCTGACCAGCAGTATCATAGCCGTTATCCCCACACCAATGCCTACTATTCGTGTATTATATGAATTCCACCATTGCATATTCAATAGTGTATTAACCTGCTCAGCGAAAACGTCAGGAGCAAACTCCATAAGCACACAGATAAAGGCAAGGATAAATCCAAGCGAAATACATAAGAATGCACGGTATACGTTCACTCCTCTGCCTCGGCTTCAATTTGATTACCACTGGTAGCTGTCTTTACCAGCCAGTCTACTGTTTTATTCCTCCGTAGAGTTTGTCCCATAGGTTCCTTCACTTGAGGTGACTGCAGGAGCTGGCGTAGTTTCTCACCATCCTGTTCTTCGTTTTTCACCATCTCATTAATTTGATTATCTACCTCTGACTCGTTAATTTCAATTTTTTCTATCCTGGCTATCTCATCCAATACGAGGAGGCGAGCAATTTGCTTTTTTACCATCGGGCGTAATGAATCCCTCAATTTCTCCTCGGTAGAGTTGGTAGCATTCAAATAATCGTTCAATTTGGTGAAGCCAAGACGACGTGCCTCTCTTTCGAGAAGCCTGTCAATTTCCTTATTCTCCAAAACAGGTGGGTAATGCACTTGACTGATTTCAACCACGGCATCAACTGCTGTTTCCCTTAATCTTTGCTCCCCTAACTGCTTCGCCTTACCTTTCAAGTCAGCACGTAACGCCTCCTTCATTGAGGTTAAATTGTCATAGCCACAGGATTGAGAAAGTTCATCATCTAGCTCAGGTAGTTGCTTCTCCTTTACTTCAGTGACAGCTACTTTGAAGAAACACTCCTTGCCAACAAACTCCTTAATTCGGTAATCAGGCGGAATAATAAGAGTGAAATCCTTTCCCTTGCCTTTCTGTGCTCCCTGCAATTTCTCGGCAAATCCAGGGAGCGGCACACGAGAATCCTTATTCACCTCATAGACTATATCCTTATGATTTAAGAATGGTTTTTCTCCGATATCGGCTTTGATATTCAGAGTGACCACGTCACCAAATTGGACGGGACGATCTACAGGGGCTAAAACTGCCTGCTCTTGCCGTTTCAATTCAACAGCAGCATCGATTTCTTCATCGGTAATCTCCACAGGCTCCGGTTGTAACTTGAGATTACGATAATCGCCGAGCTCAACTGTGGGCTTAACAGGAACAACAGCTTTGAACACAACAGGCTCAGTCTGGATAATTTCCATCTGCGGCTGGTCAATAGGCTCAATTTTTTGTAAGTCAATAGCTTCCTTATAAAGCTGGGGTATCAACTGCTCTAACGATTCCTCCAACAACGCACCTTTGCCGATATGCTGCTCCAGAATAAATCGGGGAGCTTTTCCTTTACGAAAGCCAGGTACGGAAATTTTGTTAACCAGCCGGCGGTAAGCATCATCCATAGCTTTGTTAAGCTCACCAGCCTCAGCTTCAATATTAAGTGCTATCTGGCTATCTTCTAAGGTTTCCGCAGTCACTTTCATGCTTCACATCCATAATTAGCTTCCTTTTAACTTCAGGTTCAGCTCATCAAGTTGCTCCTTATCAATC
>CAYVCJ010000032.1:7240-11840 GCA_964450165.1 uncultured Dehalococcoidales bacterium | reverse complement strand
TGTCTTCCCTCAAGTAAGTAAGCATTGTCTCCGGCCAGTGAACCCAGGGGGCATGGATAAACTCCAAGGTTCTATCTCCCAACGAGATGGTCTCTTTATCGTTGACAGTGATGAATTTCTCCTCTGGAATCATGAGCAGGTCGATGAGCATATCCTTACACTTTGGTGTGCATACTACCTTCGCCTCAGGGTACTTTTCAAGGACCTGGGGGATAGCACCGGAATGGTCCTGCTCGGCATGATTGGCAACTACAAAATCTATGCTTTTTACTCCGAGTTCACTCAGGTGATTTATTAACACGTCTTGCATAGTAGGATCGACGCTGTCAATAAGTGCTGTCTTTTCACTACCCTTAATTAAGTATGAGTTATAACTTGTGCCATCGGGCAGTGGTATGAGGGCATCAAACAACCGCCTATCCCAGTCGATAGCTCCCACCCAGTAAATCCCTGGCTTTATCTCTCTTGGTTTCATCTTACTCCTCCTTCTCGAAATCGCTCTTGGCAGCCCCGCATACAGGACATACCCAGTCATCCGGTATTTCTTCAAACGGTGTTCCCGGAGCTATCCCACCATCGGGGTCGCCTTCCTCAGGATCGTATATATAGCCGCAGACAGTACATCGGTATTTTGCCATTTTCTTGACTCTCTCCTCCTTTGTATATGTAGGGGCGGCCTTTGGTGCTGTGCCCCTCTTTACTACATGGTAATAGGCATAGGTCATCGGCTCTCCGCTTTTCAGTGTTTCTGCCTCTACCAACTCACCCACGAAGATAGTATGCGTCCCGGCATCCAGCTCGTTGATCACCTTCAACTCCAGATAGCCCAGGGCGTGCTCCAGGACTATGGGAGCCCCAGTTTTTCCTGTCTTATAGCTTACCTGAGCAAGTTTGTCGATATCTCTTCCCGACTTAAAACCGAAATCCCCTATAAAACTCAGAGGGGTATCCTGCGATAAAATTGAAGCGGCGAAAACACGGCTGTCGCGGATAAACTCGTGGGTGAGGTTCTGTTTGTTGATGCTCACGGCAACCGTGGGCGGCTCGGAGGTAATCTGGAACACGGTGTTGGAGATTTGACCGTTAAACTTGCCCCCTTTGGTCGAGGTTATTATGTATAACCCGTAATTTATCTGATGCAGTACTTTAGTATCCATCGTTCCTCCTTATTCTGATGAGCTCTCTAATTTGTCAAAGTAGTTTTTACTGGCTCCACAAATAGGGCATTTCCAGTCATCAGGCAGCAGCTCGAATGGAGTCCCGGGCGAAACATTACTATCTGGGTCTCCAACCTCGGGGTCATAAATGTAACCGCAGCGGCGGCACTGATACCTTTCAGCCCTTATCACCGTTATCTGTTCAATATAAAGTGGTGCCTTCTTTGAAGTGGGCCCTCGCCTGACCTCGGAATAGTAGTCATAGGTCATTGGCTCACCCTCCTTGATGATATCGCTGTCCACCATTTGAACTATGAATACGGTGTGAGTCCCCAGATCTGCTTCATTGATAACTTTGGCTTCGACATAGGCCAGCGTGTTATCCAGAACTATTGGTGCTCCGGTTTTACCTATCTTGAAATTTACACCTTTAAATTTATCTATCTCCCTTCCGGACTTGAAACCAAAGCGGCCAATGAAGCTCAATGGCGTCTCTTTAGAGAGAACTGCAAACGATAACACCTTGCTTGCTTTGACAAATTCATGGGTAAGGTTTTCCTTATTTATAGAGACGACAAAATTAGCTGGCACAGCGCTGACCTGACTAACCCCATTGGCAATCAGCCCATTAAGCTTATCATCCTTCTTTGAACTAACCACATACAACCCATACCTCAATTTGCGTAACGCCAATAAATTCATTTGTTACCTCCTTATATTTATTTCCTTTCAAGCTCATCTGTTGAGGCTTGCTTTGGTAGCCTTATCTACATAACATCCCTTTCGCTAGCTTCAACAGCTCGGCGTAATTCAGCACTGAGCATTGGTGGTAGTCCCTCAATATCCACATTGAGAAAACCACGGACTATCACGGCCGTAGCCTCAGTCCGAGTTAACCCTCGTGCCATTAGATACTCTACTTCCTCTTCAGCTATCTTACCTACTGCTGCCTCATGGGATAAATCAATGCCAGCCAGATTACCTTTAAGCTCAGGTATGGCGTGAATCACACCTTCTCCCTGCAAAATCAGCCCACGACATTCAAGGTGTCCTTTAACTTCAGGGGCGTTGCCTTCTATGTAGCCCCGGGCAATGATACTACCCCCGGTTGTTATCGCCCGTGATATGATTTCTGTTTTTGCACCTGTGGCATTGAGGAATGCTTGAGAGCCCAAATCAATGTTTGACCCAGGTGGCGCAGCCAGGATGCTGTTAAATCTGACCACCGCATTGTCTCCGACGCATCTCGCTGTAGGGTTCGTTTGTAAGGAGTGAACCGGCTTCATAATTACATAGTTGTTAAGGAACATACCATCCCGTTCAACAATTATTCCAGTGCGGGGACGAACTGCTACCTCTGGGTTCCAGCTATGTATCATGGTAAAGGTAACCTTGGCTCCTCTCTTTATGTAGAACTCAGATACACCCAGATGCAGCCCGGCTTCCTCGCTGGAAGCAGTAGTACAGCCGGTAATGATGTGCAGCTCCGAGTCCTCCTCAGCAATGATGACATTGTGCACATTTTGAGCCAGTCGCGCTTTTGTCAGATAGAGACAAGCCTGAACCGGGTAAATGGTTTTAGAGCCAGGCAGCGCTCTAACGAAGTAGCCATCATGCTGATTCAACTCCACGTTGGCAGTGTACTTATCGGTATCTACGGCTACTGCTTGCCACCAATAGTCTGACAGCCAGTCATACTTTTCTAGAGCCTGGCTGGTTGCCATTACTTCTATACCTTCTTGCCTGATTGAACTATGAACTGGTGTGTTATCCATCTGGATAAAAGTCCCCGACCTTTGGCTTACGTCATCTAAAACGACTCCTACCTCCAGCATCTGCTTTTTGGTCTTGGCAGGAAGTTTCGACGGATCAGCCTGGTAAGGTTGTTCGTCAGTTGAACCAACATAACTGCTCAAATCTACGTCTTTGCCAAGGGTTGCTGGTTTACCTGATGCTTCCTTAGCTTTATCCCTATATGTCTTGGAAGATTTTATTTCACGCATCTAGCACACTCTTCATAGCCTTTTTCCTTGATAGTTGCCAAAATTTCGTGAGGGTCTCCCTCACAGACTATCTTACCATCCAGCATGACATAGCCAGTGCGAGCATTAACATAATCCAGGATATGACCGGTATGGGTAATGATAAGCCCCATGCACTTTCGTTTACGTATTGGGCAATTTTTTTCCAGCAACTCATTTATGAGTTGACCTATCAGAGCTATATTTACCAGGTCAACGCCGGATTCAGGTTCATCTAATAAACTCAGTTCAGGTTTTTGAGCCAGTAGCTGCATCATCTCAGCGCGTTTTATCTCTCCTCCAGAAAAGCCATAGTTTATCTCCCTATCTAAAAAATCAGCCAGGTCAGATTTTTCAGCTAACTGGTTGATGTCTTCCTGATTTCCTTGTCCTTTGAGGCAGGCGGCAACCATATCACGCGTTTTTACACCTCGAACTACGGGCGGTCGCTGGAAAGACATACCAATTCCTAAGCGTGCTCTATCATCCAGCGACAACCCGGTTATGTCCTTGCCTTTGAAAATGATCTTGCCTTTGGTTATCTGGTACTTAGGGAAACCCATTATTGCCATAAGTAGTGTGCTTTTACCGCTACCATTGGGACCGAACAGGATATGAGTTTCGCCAGATTTGATTTCCAAACCTATGTTGTGCAAGAGTTCCCTGCCTTCCACCTCCACAGTTAACTGTCTGATGCTCAGCATAACATCACTCATACAGACGCTCCTAATTACTCGCTCACCCTCCTTCCAAAGTCCAGCGTTCTTTTACAGTAAACCATCCCACAGGGTCAGTGAGATATTCGTAGGAATCGAGGAGGGCAAGATAATGCCCCCGCTCCTCAGCAGCCAGAGCTTGGTAGAACCGCTTTTCCACGGGAAAGGTGCTTCGTTCACTCCAGGAGTAATAAAAGTCGTGAGTCTTGTTCTCCATGTCCATGGCCGTCTTAATAGTGTCGAGTTCAGACTGCGATACTTTAATCTTGCTTCCTAGCTCCTTAGTGGCTTCAGCAAATATAGACTTAAGCTTTTTGCCTTTCTGAGACGGCGGTTTCACATCAGGCCAGTCTTGCCCCTCCTTGAGCGCATCATATATCTGTTGGAATTTCTTCTGATGGTCATCTTCTTCATCAGCCAACCTTTGAAATAGCTCTTTACCTAGCTTGTTGCTGCTTCTCTGGCTTGCCCGTTGATAAAACTCCTTACCATCCACTTCCATTTGAATTGCGTCCTGGAGTATTTCCATCATTTTCTTTGCTTCCTTCTGCTCCATTTTGTTCTACCCTCTAAACAAATTGTTTCTTAAGAATATCCTCATATACCGGTTCTCCTCAGCTATCATTTCAATCTCTGAAGATAGCGATGGGCTTGAAGGGCAGCTTTAGCTCCTTCCCCAGCAGCCACCACTATTTGCTTTTCAGGA
>CAYVCJ010000032.1:0-7140 GCA_964450165.1 uncultured Dehalococcoidales bacterium | reverse complement strand
TTGAAGGGCAGCTTTAGCTCCTTCCCCAGCAGCCACCACTATTTGCTTTTCAGGAACATTGGTAACATCTCCGGCAGCGAAGAGACCGGGCACACCTGTTTCGTTGGCGCAGTTGACTTCAACCTCCCCAATGCGGTTTAGGGTAGTCATCGCTCTTATCGCCTCTGAGTTTGGAATGAGGCCAATCTCGATAAAGACACCGCCTACATCCAACTCCCTTTGCTGTTTGCTTTTCAAGTCCCTTATTCTTATTCCCTCGACACGGCCCTTTCCCTTTATCTCCAGCACTTCATGCTTTAGGAAAACGGTCAAGTTACTGGCGCCACTCACCTTGTCAATCAGTATTTGGTCACCGGTAAGAGGAGTTAGCGAGACTAAATGGATGTGTTGTGCAATCCTAATCATACCTTCGGCAGCCTCTAAGGCCGAGTTACCGCCACCGATGACAGCCACCCGTTCACCAGCAAAGAGGGGGCCATCACAGATAGCGCAGTAGGTAACTCCTCTACCAAGGAACTCCTTTTCCCCGGGAACGTTTAGTTGGCGAGGGCGCTTGCCTGTGGCAAATATGACTGCCTTAGCTCGGTGGATTTCGCTTTTATCCGTCTTAACTTCGAAGCCTCCGTCCATTCTAGACAGGCTTTCAGCTTTCTGACCAACTTGGACTTTCACATCTGAAGGGAACTGTCTTACTTGCTCCTCGAATTTCTGCATCAACTCGGGACCTTCAATGAATTGGTAGCCCATGTAGTTTTCTATGCCAACGGTGGTAAGAGGCTGCCCTCCTACATCGTCACTGATAAGCAGTGTATTCAGTCTTTTCCTCGCTGCATACACTGCTGCTGTCATCCCAGCAGGACCAGCACCGACGATAATCAGTTCATACACAGCTTCCTTAACAAACTAAAGCCCCAGCTTTTCTCTAAGCTGCGCTTCATCGAACCCCACCAGCACCTCGTCATCGAAACAAATTGTGGGAACTCCTAATGAACTGCACTTATTTCTCATTTCATCGCGGGCTGTTTTATCTTCAGCTACGTTGAATTCCTGGTACTTGATGCCATTATCTCCCAGGAACTTCTTAGCCATCTTACAATAAGGACAGCCGGGAGTGGTGTAGATTTTAACTTCTCGTATCATTTTCCCTCCTCAGTTTTGCAGGGAGCAGTACGCCCTGCCCCCCCCCTGCCAACGATTAATAAACTAAAAAGGCTGCAAGGGCATAAATACCTCGCAGTCTCACTTAAATGCGCGTCTTATAAACTAGATTTTTTGCCTGTCCCAAATACAACCACATTTCTACCTCATACAATCAAAAAGGGACAAAACTAGTTATTTAGCAATGAAGGAAAGAGATATTATACCTTCAAAAACTGCACATGTCAATACGATACACGATTAGTACTGCTCTGCTTGAATCATTTCTAAAGAACCAGATCGAGTAGTTTCATTTCCCATCCCTAGGATTTTGGATAACCTGGTGCCTGGATTATGTCATCTTTCTATCCGTGCAAACGAATATTTGAGCGTATCCAAGAACCGGTAATCCTCCCGCACAATTGGTCTGCTCTCGGTTATTTTTATTTTCCCCTTGAACATTGGAGCACAGGTTACAAGGGTATGATATTCACCATTTTCCCCACAAATGTCAATATTTCTATCTTGCAGGTATCTCAAAAATTCCCTATCCACCTTGCGCCCAATCCATGCCTCATCAAATAAATCAGCTTTAGCACTAACTATCATTGCTTCAAAACCTGTGTCTATGAACTCGAGGAGAATTTTTTCTGGCTCATGCCCCCAGAGTGGCTCAATCGCTTCAATCTCCAACTCTCCGCAAACACGTTCCACCCAATCTTTATGCTCCTGGAGATAAATATCGCCAAAAACCATGCCCTCTACGCCATCAGGAATTAAACTTCGCACTGCACCTTTGAATTCCTGCTCATATCCATTCCAGGTAGTTTCTTTCTGCAACAGTGGAATGCCGATTGCTTCAGCCTGCAACTGAATTAATTTAGCTTCTGTCCCATGAAAACTTACCCTTCTATATTCCTTGGAGATGAAATTTACGAGATGAGAAACATCATACCCATTAAGAATTGCCTTATAACAGGCAAAACAACTGTCCTTACCGCCACTCCATGATGCGATATAGCTCAAAGGTCGCCATCCTTCGATTATTATGTTCTAGGTTCTAAGTTCTAAGGTTCAAGGTTCAACGTAGAACGTAGAACCTTGAACATGGTACTATGCTTTGCCAACCTGTTTTATCAGCCAGTATTCTATGCTATCCGCCAGGGCTAACCAGCTAGCTTCGATGATGTTGGTTGAACTACCCACCGTCCTCCAGTGCTCTTTGCCATCGCTGGACTCGATGAGCACGCGCACCTGCGAGGCAGTGCCCGCAGTTTCCTCCAATATGCGTACCTTGTAGTCAGTTAGCTCAACAACAGTTAGGTCTGGATAAAATTGCACTAATGCTTTGCGCAATGCCTGGTCGAGGGCATTTACCGGACCATCGCCCTCAGCAGCAGTGTGCACTATCCGGTCATCCACCTTCACCTTGATGGTGGCTTCCGAGAGTGGTTCCTCCTGATTGCCGATGGTAGGAACGCGTCGCCTTTTCTCCACCACTATCATGAAGTCAACCAGCTCGAATGGCGGATGATAACCAGGTTGAACCCGATGAAGTAGTAAGTCGAAAGATGCCTCAGCGCTATCATATTGGAAGCCCTGGCTCTCCAGCAGTTTAACCCGGTGCAGCACTTCCTTAACTTCCTTATCCCCAGGGATAGGTAACTTCCTTTGCTTAGCTTTATAAATAATGCTCGCCTTCCCTGATAGTTCAGAAACAATAACATTGGGCTGATTACCCACTATTCCTGGATTGATATGCTGATAACTATCCTGCCACTTGGTCAAACCAGAAACATGGAGTCCACCCTTATGGGTGAAAGCATGGGCACCTACATAAGGAAGAGAGTCGGGATGAGGCAGGTTAGCTAGTTCAGAAACATAGCGGGAAATGTTGTTCAGCTTGCTCAGTTGCTCGTCTGAAATACAATCAATGCCCATCTTAATCTTTAGATTGGGGATGATGGAGCACAGGTTGGCATTGCCGCAACGCTCACCATAGCCATTTATGGTTCCCTGAACTTGAACCGCTCCTGTCTCAACCGCAGCCAGTGAGTTAGCCACAGCAAGCTCACCATCATTATGGGCATGAATCCCTAACGGGACAGAAGCTACTGCCTGAACTGCCTTGATAGCCGCCACTATTTGTTGAGGCAAGGCGCCACCATTGGTATCACAAGGTATTATGCATTCAGCACCAGCTCGGGCAGCGCCCTCAACAACCTGCAAGGCATATTCAGGATTTGCACTATAGCCATCAAAAAAGTGCTCAGCGTCGAAGAAAACCCTCAGCCCCTTCGACTTGAGATAATTTATGGAGTCTGAAATCATACCCAGATTTTCCGCCAACGTGGTTTCCAGAACGTGTGTCACCTGCTTATCCCACGCTTTCCCTACAAGGGTGACTACCGAAGTTCCGGCCTCAAGCAATGCCTGAAGATTGATATCCTTCTCCACGCTACCATTCGGACGTCTGGTGCTGCTAAAGGCAACTAAGCTTGAATGAGCTAAGCTTAAGTCCCTTGCCCTGCTAAAGAACTCGGTATCCTTAGGGTTGGATCCTGGCCAACCACCTTCAATAAAATCAATACCCAGCTCATCCAATTTTTGGGCAATCTTGAGCTTATCCTCAACCGAAAAGGAAATCCCTTCCTGCTGAGCACCATCTCTCAGAGTCGTGTCATAAAGCTGCACTATAGGCATTCTATCCTCCGGGCGATTAAATCGCCCATCTCACCTGTCCCCGTCCTGAGTTTACCCTGCTCCATTATATCGTAAGTTCGATAGCCTTCTTCAAGTACAGCAAGCACAGAATTTTCCACCATCTGAGCCTCATTTTCCAATTCAAAGGAGTAGCGAAGCATCATTGCCACACTTAGAATGGTGGCAATCGGATTAGCCATGTTCATTCCTGCTCGTCGTGGGACGCTGCCATGTATTGGCTCATACATACCAAAAGTTCTGCCCCTGGGAATTCCCGCTAGACTGGCTGAAGGCAGCATCCCCATAGAGCCAGCAAGCATTGAAGCCTCATCGGTGAGTATGTCGCCAAACATGTTTTCCATGACCATAACATCCAGGTCAGCGGGACGCTGGATCAGCCGCATGGCACAAGCATCAACCAGCATATGATCCAGTTCAACATCAGGGTATTCAGCAGAGAGTTCTACGGCGATTTGCCGCCATAATCGAGATGACTCCAGAATATTAGCTTTATCCACCGAGATCAGCCTCCTGGAGCGGCTACGTGCCACCTCGAAGCCAACGCGCAATATCCGCTCAATCTCTCCTTCAGAATAAAATAAAGTATCAACAGCTTGTCTTACCCCATCATCTTGCCATCGTTTCTTGGGTTGACCGAAGTAAAGTCCACCAGTGAGCTCCCTCACTACCACCAGGTCAACATTCTGGATGACTTCGGGCTTTAGTGTTGTGGAATTTATCAGCATGGGGAAAACCTTCACTGGACGGAGATTGGCAAATAGTCCCAGTCCTTTCCTCAGCGCCAGAAGCCCATCCTCAGGATGGACTTTAGCCAGCGGATTATCCCATTTCGGTCCACCAACGGCACCAAGTAATACTGCATCGCATTGCTTACACATCTTCAGTGTTTCTTCGCTCAAAGCTGTGCCTGAAGTGTCCATAGCACTGCCACCAACTGAACCGGCATGAAGGTGGAACTTATGCCCGAATTTCCCACCGACAGCCTGTAGCACCTTAACTGCCTGAGCAACAACCTCAGGCCCAACACCGTCTCCCGGCAAAACCGCGACATTAAATTCCATGGTACTTACCTTCTTGCCTTATAGCGTCCCCCTTAATATCCTGTAAAATTCCTCTCCCTTCACGAGAGAGGTTGAGCGAGGACGAATTATACACGATTTCTCCTCAACTTGCTTCTGGTGTATTCTACCAGTCCTCCGGCGGTGATGATTCCCATCATAAATTCAGGATAGGGCCTGGCGATAAATGTCCTGTCTTTGGAAATATTTGTAATTTCACCGCCGGACAGATCAACCTCCAGTGTATCACCGGCCTCGGTTTCACTTAGCGCTTCAGGACACTCAAGAAGAGGCAAGCCGATATTTATGGCATTGCGAAAAAAGATGCGAGCGAAACTCTGGGCAATGACACAGGATATGCCACAAGCCTTTATAGCCAGAGGAGCATGCTCACGTGAGGAGCCACAGCCAAAATTTGTAGAGGCAACAATAATATCTCCAGGTTCAGCCCTGGCAACAAACCCAGAGTCAATGTCCTCCATACAATGCTTTGCCAGCTCCTTCGGCTCAGAAATGTTAAGATACCGCGCAGGGATAATGACATCGGTATTTACATCAGCGCCAAATTTATGAACTTTGCCTTTTAGCTTCATGTTACCCATGGATGATCCGACTACTTTGCTATCTTGAGAATTCCCCTGAATTTCGACCCTTTTGCCACCTTCAGCAATTCAAATAGAACGCTCTCCGTGCTTGTCAAGGATACTCCTACTTCTCTTATTTTCTCAAGGCCAATCAATTTATTCTCCTTTGTCCTTGAGGTATTGTCGCACCTAAGCCTTCAGGGTTCTGCTTCGTCCACAGAATTGGTATTCCCAAAATCCTCGCCCCTTTGCTTAGCTTCTGGGGCAACCAGCATATCATGACCGCGACAGTCTGTTATTGTGAAAAGGCCACTACCTTCCACAATCTCCCTTGCTCTTGACATCTTCACGTGTCCTGGATCCATGAAGAGAACGCCGTCCTGTTTGAGTATTCGGTGAATCTCCCGAAACAGTGCATCGCAATCCCCTATCAAGTGAAGGGTATCAACGAATAAAACCAGGTCGATACTCGAACTTTGAATTCCAGTATTATAGGAATCGACCAAGATCGCCTCTATGTTTGTTAAAGACTCACGAGCCGCTTTCTTCCTTACCGTGCTAATGGCTAATGGCTGGACGTCCACGGCAAAGACTTTACCTTTCGTTCCAACTAACCTGGCTATGGGCAGCGTGTATCGGCCTGGCCCACATCCATAATCAACCACTGCCATTCCCTCTTTTAATGGAAAGCTCTCCAAACGCCGCTGTGGCTTCCAGATGAGATCTACAAACTTACAGTACCATATATAGACCCTGTAGGAAGCATCAGATTCTACTTTAGGTTTCTTGTTATTTGCCATCATTTGCCTCCTATCTTTTTCCAACTCGCTATCTCCTAGCTTTTTACGGATAAAGGAAGTCACCGACAGGTCAATTTGGGGAAACCTTCGATTTCCCGTTCATCCGCTGTTATATGAAGTTGCTCGCCAATCATTTTCTTAATCCCTTCAAAAAATTCCATGTAGGAACCCTTTTCATATATTCTCTGTATGCATCTCCAAACTCCTTTACGTTAAACTCGTCTTCTTTTAGGGCACCTATTCGGAAACAGACAATGGCAACTGTACTCAAAACTATAGAAAGAATTGATTGAAAAACCAACACCAAAGCAATCGACCAGATAGCCATTCCCAGCCACATAGGGTGCCGAATAATTCCGTATATACCGGTATCCACTACAACAGTAGTTCCATGCGGTGCTAATGCGTCACCAGCTTTCGATTTACCCTTATGTTTAAGCTGAATCATTGAGCCAAAAACCAGAAAGGCAGACGGAATATATAAAATATAGCCGATAATCTGTAACCACGAAATATTGGCTCGCGTCCACATTCCAGCTTCGCCGAGGATTAATTCGAGAACCAAGAGGGTAAAGAAGACACCTAAGCCTGTATGATTATAAATTTCGCCAGTTATATGTTCCCTGGCTGAGTGGATTATCCATCTTCCATTAACAATCCATATGATTGCACAAATACCAACACAAAGTATATATCTGTACATCTTGGTTTACCTCCTGCTATGCCCTCCTTATCAGGCGAGCAATTTCATATAACGTTCTGCGGATAAAGGAAGTTCGTCGATAGGCCAATTTGGGGAAACAAAGCGAACTGCGAACACGCCGTTATCCGACGTTA
>CAYVCJ010000031.1:11336-12488 GCA_964450165.1 uncultured Dehalococcoidales bacterium | reverse complement strand
ACCTTGTAACCCAAAATTTCCTCTAATTTTTTAGCCTGTTCCACCCGATAATGACCAACTCCGGTGCGGCGGACTTCCACCACAGTAGCACCAACGGCTAACTTCTTCCCAATATCATGAACCAAACTTCTAACATAAAACCCGGAAGAAACAGCGCAGTCAAATATGAAATACGGAAATTGGAACTCCTCAAGCTTCAGGGAATAAATGCTAACCTTCTTAGGCGGCACTTGCACGCTAATGCCTTTCCTAGCCAGTTCATAAGCTTTATGTCCAGCTAACTTCTTAGCAGAAAAGGGAGGGGGGACTTGCCAGATCGCAGCACCAAATCCCTTCAGCACCTCCTCTAACTCCTCCCTTGTTATCGTGGCATCGCTTTCCTGCAGAACTTTCCCGTCGTAATCAAAAGTGTCAGTTTCCACACCCAACCTGGCTTTTACCTCATAACTCTTATCCAGCATTAAGAATGAGGAAGCTTCTTTGGTACGCCTGCCCGTAAGAACAATCAAGAGCCCTGTAGCTATGGGGTCCAGTGTACCTGTATGGCCAGTCTTTACTTTTAACTTCTTCCTTATTAGCTCCACCACGCGCGACGAAGTAAGCCCTTTAGGCTTATCTACAAGCAAAATATCATCCATTCCAGTTAGTATTTTAGTATAACCAAAAACGATTGACGTAGCTATAAAATTACCAGCACTATGCCTGCGATTAGCAATATCACGCCCAAGACTAATAAACCAAGCAGCAGTTTCTTGTTCACATTAAATTCCCACTAAGTATAATACAAGTAACACAATTTAATAACATCCCCTACTTGTTTATATGATCTAAGAATATTGGGGGTAGTTATTCCACTACCCCCAAAGCATTATATGGCAAAAACTGTGCTATTCTGCTGGCACTTCTTCAGGAAGCGTGGGTAGAGGAGGTAGGGGTAGATGTTTGGCAACTCCGGGGAAAGGTTTCACCCTCACTATCGCCGTCACCTTTTGCTCAACAAGGTCAACCTTAACCATCCATCTTTGAGATCTCGCTTCAGGTTCCAGAGGTGGTGCCAATAAGTCTACTCCAGCAGCAGTCATAGTCAAGTTACCATCAGACGGCTGGAAGAAGGGGAGAGGCACCACTCTCCCTATCTGTGCACCACTCTCC
>CAYVCJ010000031.1:0-11236 GCA_964450165.1 uncultured Dehalococcoidales bacterium | reverse complement strand
GCACCACTCTCCCTATCTGTGCACCACTCTCCAGAATCTCGGCAATCTCCTTAATTTGTTTATTCTCAAAGAACCTCAGGGTAATTACTTCCTGATACTTGATTGGTAATTTAGATATGTTTTCATGAAGGAGCAGGAAATCTTCGTGTCTCCTTAATTCCTCCTCAGCTTCAAGAACTTCACTCTCAACCGAGGGATTAGAGGGAGTAATTGGGTCAGGGATTTCTTCCAAAGAAAACATCTCGTGCTTGCCTCTCCTGAAGTAGTCGGTAATTTGGTTGGTAGCGATTCGATAGAGCCAGGAGGAAAAAGGAATATTGCGCCAGTGAAATTGCCCTAGATTCTTTAAAGCCTTGAGGAATACCTCCGAAGTTATATCCTGGGCAATCTCGAGGTTAGCTACCCTCCTTAAAATATAATTAAATATCTGGGAATAGTACTGGTCATAGAGCCTGCCAAAGACTTCAGGATCCCTCCGAGCCTTTTCCACAAGCCCTTTCTCTTCTATTAAGTCCATATGGAATGATAGGACATACCTTCCCTCATAATATAACGCAATAAGTTTTAAAAAGTTGCACCTTGTTCAGTTCGCCTCTGCTCGGCAAAGAGCTATTTAGCAATCAAGCATCATTACGCTCGCTTGACCGGAGGTAACAAAAGAGATAGACTATTAGCTCAAATTTAGAAAGCTCTGGCCAAGCTGAGATCTATACTGGGTGGGGGGGCTGATGTAAAACTGGAAGACATCACTGGAGGAGTGGTAACCCTGAGATGTTGCCGACCACTTATCAATCCCTCATCCTGTCATGTATACAGGTCAAAAGTGAATAAGGATATAGTTGTTGAAGCGGAAGACTGTACGGGCAGGAGGGCAATGCCCGAAGTTAAGGAGGAAGTACTTCTTGGTAAAAATTAAGGCTAACTCAGGAGGTGCGAATTGGACTTGAATGGTTCGTATGAAGTAGTCATTATTGGCGGGGGGCCAGCAGGTCTTACTGCGGGCCTTTATGCTTCCAGAGCCGGGCTTAAGACTATGCTTCTAGAGCGAGGTGTTTTCGGTGGACAAATAGTCAATGCTCAAGTAGTAGATAACTACCCCGCCTTCCCCGAAGGAATTCCAGGAACAAAGCTGGGGGAGTTGATGCACCAACATGCAATTAAATATGGACTGGAAAGTGCGACCACTGAGGTAACCGGGGTGAGCATGAGACATCCTTACCAAGTATCTACCACTGATGGTGACATTCAGGCCAGGTCAATCATCATCGCCAGTGGCTCAGAATATAGCAAGCTCGGGGTAGCTGGAGAGGAAGAGCTTATGGGGAGAGGCGTGTCTTACTGCGCCACCTGCGATGGCTTCTTCTTCCGTAACCAGGAGGTAGCAGTAGTAGGCGGAGGCGACACTGCTATCACAGATGCACTGGAACTCGCTGAACATTGCCGCAAGGTCTACCTGATACACCGACGTGACCAGCTTCGGGCAACGAAAGCACTGCAAGCAAAAGCTTTCTCGCAACCTAAAATGGAATTCATATGGAACACAGTGGTGGAAAAACTCGAGGGAGATAAAAAGCTCAATGCTCTTCGATTACGAGATGTCAAAACAGGAGAGCCATCAACACTAGAGGTAAATGGAGTATTTGTTGCCGTAGGGCTCAGTCCCAACAGCCAGCTCTTCTCCAACCTGGTAAAATTGAATGAAATCGGTTTTGTCACCACCGACGTGCTGATGAGAACTTCAACACCCGGTGTCTTCGCTGCGGGAGATGTCCGACAAAACTCCGCTCGTCAGGTAATAACTGCCGCTGGAGATGGAGCCGTCGCTGCCAGTTCAGCGTTCAAATATCTTCGGGAGTGATCCAGAGCCAATGAAAAGCATCCCATTAGGCAAAAAAGTTTTTGGATTTCCTGTTACCGAAGTGTTAAAATATGAATTTTTGAGGCAAAGAGGATAGATATAACATGGAAGAGCTAAAAAGGAGTCGAAAATAGTGTCAGAAAAGTCTTGCTTTTGTGCTATAGTCAAGTGTTGCTGGTTCCGGCGAGGACCTCCGAGAGATTTCTTTCTACCTGTAAAATAAAAATTTAGGAGGTATAACATGGTTATTGAAGTTAACGACCAAACCTTTGAGCAGGAGGTATTGAAATCAGATTTGCCCACAGAGGTGGATTTCTGGGCCCCTTGGTGTGGCCCCTGTCGAATGGTCTCTCCTGTATACGACAAGCTTTCTCAGGAACATGGCGATCGATTCAAGTTCTGTAAGCTCAATGTGGATGAAAATCCTCAGACGGCTGCAAAGTATCAGGTCATGAGCATTCCCATGCAGTTTTTCTTCGTTGATGGCGAGATGGTTGACCAGCTTCTTGGTGCTTATCCTGAGCAGGCAATTCGCTCAAAGGTTGGAGAAATCCTGCAGAAATTTCCGGCTGATGAAAATGAGAGGCTCAAGCGGATTTTAAGCCAGTGGATCCGGCAAGACAGGGAGTATAGTCAGAAAGTCAAGGAGTGGGTAGAGAGGGCTAAAGGAAGTGGTGCAATGAACAACGGTCTCTTAGGGGCAACCAGACTGGCGGAGGAAGCCACTGAAAAGCTGGCACAAGTACTAAGCCAATTGCCATCAGCGAACAAATAAAGGAAGTGAAGGGAAGTCATGGCGATTTCGACACAGCCAAGAATACTAGTCTTTACCACTACCCACTGTCCCTGGTGCAAGCGGGTCAAGGAATACCTGAGGGGAAACGGATTCCACTTTCGAGAAGTGAATGTCGAGAGGGATCGAGATGGAGCTAGAGAACTTCAACGCCGGCACATAACGGGAACACCGTTTACCTTAATCGGTAGCAGAGAAGTGCTGGGCTTCGATAAAGCAAAGATAGATAAGTTACTGACAATCAAAAGGTGAGAAAGGAGGTAGCAAGGATGTTAATTAAACCATTTGAGGACCGGGTTCTCGTTGAACCAGAAGAGGTTACTGAAGGCAAGACTAAAAGTGGGCTAATCATTCCCGATACCGCCAAAGAGAAGCCAAGAACAGGCAAGGTCGTCGAAGTGGGGACAGATGAGGAGCTCGCAGAGAAAATCAAGGCAGGCGACAAGATAATGTTCGCCAAGTTCACCGGCGATGAGGTCGAATTTAAGGGGAAGAAATATCTGATAGTCTCAAGTGGTGATATTCTCGCCGTAATCAAGTGACTTTCTCTTAAAACGGCTCCCTAACCTAGGTGTACCTGGATTAAAAATCCTGTGGCTTGCCTGATTGGTTTTTATCTGTCGGGCGGTAAATAGTGTTTGACCTCTCCAGATAGAAAGCGAATATTCAAAAAGAGTTGGAACAGCTGAGTCCTCCAGCTATTTGGGGAAAGCAACTGTGACAACTACAATCAAGGAGGGAAATGATGGACAAAGACGTATTCCATGATGTGCAGCAAGCGATAAGCCAGGTGATGCACCCGGAGATAAACCGCTCGCTGATTGAGCTCGGAATGGTAAGGAGAGTAATGGTCAATGGACAAAAGGTGGCCCTCACCTTAGCGCTCCCCTTTATGGGAATTCCAGCCGAAATCAGGGACTACATGGCCAATAGCTTACAACAGGCAGTGATGGGCGTGGATTCTAGCTTTCAAGTCGAGATAAGCTTCGCGGAGATGAGCCCAGAGGAACGCACCAAGTTCTTCCAGATGGAGCAAGAAGGCTGGAAAGGACTCTGACACCGAAGGATACTTTCAAATCACCTGGCAAATAGCCAGTCCTTTGATTTGTTCTTTGTCCTATCTACATAGATACATTACGACTACCAATCGTATAGACGAGTGTGATTGCTTGACGGAAGCTGACAAAAAAGATAGGCTATTAGCTTAAATTCAGGAAGGAGAGCAAAGTAAATTGAGATGTCGCGGCATTAGAGGTGCAATTACAGTACCTGATAATGATAGAGAGAATATTATGACGGCAACGAAAAGATTGCTTGAAGAGATACTAGGAGCTAACGAAATTGAAATTGGTGATATAGCGGCAATATTTTTCAGCACTACCCCTGACTTGAACGCCGAATTCCCCGCAGCAGCAACAAGAGAGCTGGGATGGCCACAGCACATTGCTCTGCTTTGCGGACATGAGATGAACGTTCCTGGTGGCTTACCTCATTGCCTGAGAATTCTGATGTTGGTAAACACCGAAAAGAAAGCTGAAGAAATCGCCCATATCTACTTAGGCGAAGCCAAGAAATTGAAGGAAGACAAATTAGCGGTCTCTGGAGGCAAAGCATGATCGTAGTGATGAAAAGCAGGTGCAAGAAAGAAGAAATTAACGCCGTTATTCGCCGCATCGAAGAGTACAGGCTAACAGTGCACATCTCTGAAGGTGTTGAGCACACCGTAGTCGGCATACTGGGACAAATCCCTCCCGAACTTCAGGAGAGGATGGAATTGCTTTCCGGCGTAGAACAAGTTATCCCTATTAGCAAGCCTTACAAACTTGCCAGCCGAGAGTTTCACCCCCAAAATACTATAGTGAAGCTAAATGATATCACCATTGGTGGTGATGAAATAGTGGTCATGGCTGGTCCCTGTGCCGTAGAGAGCGAAGAACAACTGTTAACCACGGCTCTGGCAGTCAAGGCAAGTGGCGCCAATATATTACGCGGAGGCGCCTTCAAGCCAAGCACCTCCCCT
Organism: uncultured Dehalococcoidales bacterium; assembly: GCA_964450165.1. GTDB lineage: Bacteria > Chloroflexota > Dehalococcoidia > GIF9 > AB-539-J10 > CG2-30-46-19. The sequence continues at coordinate 6,565 of CAYVCJ010000031.1, read as the reverse complement.
TATGGCTTCCGCGGCCTGGGTGTAGAAGGACTCAAATTGCTGAGGAAAGTCAGTGAGGAAACGGGAATGCCTGTAATCACCGAGGTAATGAGTCCCGGTGATGTTGAACTGGTAGCTGGTTACGCCGATATACTACAAATTGGAGCACGAAACATGCAGAACTTCAGCTTGCTCGATGAGGTAGGGAAAACACAGAAGCCAGTGATGCTTAAGAGAGGCTTATCAGCCACCATCCAGGAGTGGCTATTAGCTGCGGAATATATCCTCTCTCAAGGGAATGAACGGGTTATCCTTTGTGAGCGAGGCGTGAGAACCTTCGAAACTTATACCCGTAATACTATGGATGTCAGTGCTATACCGGCTATCAAAAAAGTTAGCCACCTGCCAATCATTGCTGACCCGAGCCATGCTACAGGAAAGTGGCATCTGGTAACACCGGTATCACTTGCTGCTATAGCCGCTGGAGCAGATGGGCTTATGATAGAAGTCCATCCTAATCCCGATTTGGCACTTAAGGATGGTGCACAATCGCTTACCTTCGATAATTTCAGCAAACTCATGTCGCAATTGACAACGATAGCTGAGGCAATAGGTAGAAAGTTAGCCGCTACTGGCGTAGAGGCAAGTCCCTGAAGCTTTTATGACCATCGAACAAGAATTAGCAAACCTGGTCCCCCATAAGGAAACAGTCCTCACCATCGGCGTTTTCGACGGCGTGCATGAAGGACACCGCTATCTAATTGAAAAGCTAATTCACCAAGCTCAAGAAAGAGATTTGCTTAGCGGAGTAGTTACTTTTCACCCTCATCCTCAATCAGTACTAGATCCCGATAATCAATTGCCCTACTTAATGAGTTTAGACGCTAGAGTTGAGGAAATCCGCCATCTTGGTGTAGATTTGATTGCTTTGCTATCCTTCGCCCCGCAGGTAGCAAGACTCTCTGCGAGACAATTTGTTACCCTGCTTAGAAAATATCTCAAAATGCGTGGACTGGTAATCGGGGACGATTTCGCCCTTGGAAGAGGACGCCAAGGAAATGCCGAAAAACTTGCTGTACTAGGGAAAGAAATGAGTTTTTTCTTACACATTGTCTCACCGTTCACAATCGATGGCGAAACAGTAAGTAGCACTCTTGTACGTCAAACGCTTACTCAAGGAAATATGGAAAAGGTGAGGAAATTAATGAGGCATCCCTTCAGCATCAGCGGCAAAGTCATCACTGGCGATAAACGGGGACATACCTTGGAATTCCCCACTGCCAATCTTGACATAGGTTCACAGCAGGTACTCCCTGGCAACGGAGTCTACGCATCAATCGTCTACGCAGATGGTAAACAATTCGCTTCAGCAACAAATATAGGCATTCGTCCCACTTTCGGACAAGGTCAAAAAACTGTGGAGACTTATCTGATAGACTATCATAGGGAACTATACGGCAAAGAACTCAAGGTAGAATTCATCCGCAAAATAAGGAATGAGCAGCGGTTCACTTCTCCCCAGGAGCTGAAGTCTCAGATTGAAAAAGATGTTGAAAAAGCAAGAAAAATCGTGGATAAGGAAATGAAATGACGGCTTCCAGATTTGAGTCATTGCTAAGACGCGGTGTCGCTGAAGTCACTATTGAACAGGAACTCATAAAGCTGCTGGAATCAGGGAAACGCCTGAGGCTTAAACAAGGGTTTGACCCCAGTACTCCCGATATCCACCTCGGACATGTAGTTGGATTGAGGAAATTACGCCAATTCCAGGAACTGGGGCATACAATTATTCTGATAGTAGGCGACTGGACAGCACGGATTGGAGACCCCAGTGGACAGGTAGCTACCCGCCCCATGCTTTCACCACAGGAAGTGGAGGCTAACACCCAAACCTACCTGAAGCAATTCTTTGAAGTGGTGGATAAGGCTAAAACAGAAGTGAGATGGCAAAGTGAATGGTACGATAAATTTGGTCTCGGTGAGGTGATTAAGCTTACCAGTAAATCCACCATAGCCCAGCTTATGGCCAGAGAGGACTTCAACAAAAGGTTTAGTGCAGGGAATCCTATTTCCCTGGCTGAAATGCTCTATCCCCTGCTCCAGGCTTATGATTCAGTGGTTATTCAAGCTGATGTTGAACTTGGCGGCACTGATCAGAAGTTCAACTGCCTGTTGGGTCGAGAACTACAGCAAATGACCGGACAGCCCCCTCAGCAAGTCCTCCTCGTGCCTCTCCTGGTTGGAACCGATGGCAAACTAAAGATGAGCAAAACCTTTGGTAATCATATAGGTATCGACGAGCCTCCCCAGGAAATGTACGGCAAAGTAATGTCAATTCCTGACCACCTTATTATCGATTATTTCCAGCTAGTAACTGATGTCCCTGAAGAGGAAATCACTGAGTTTGGGGAGCAGCTAGGCTCCTATTCCATTAACCCGATGATACTCAAGAAACGATTGGCATATGAGATTGCAGCTCAATTCCACGGCGTTGAATCTGCCAAAGAGGCGGAAAGATATTTTTCCATAGTATTTCAACAAAGAAAGCTGCCGGGTGAAATCCCGGAATACGCTTTCACTTATCTTGCTGGCACAAGTAAGGGCACAGCCTCTGTTAGTGGTAATCTCAGGGTAGAGCACAAGGAGTTCCGCATTGACATTGCTCCTACCCTAGTTAAAGAAGGTATAGTTAAGAGCAACAGTGATCTGAAGCGCCTTCTTGCACAAGGAGCAATCGAGCTGGACGGCAATAAAATAAGCAGCAATATCATCGATGCCCACAACGGCAGCGTTCTAAAGGTAGGAAAACGCGACTTTGTCAGAATAGCGATTGAATCGTCTTCGGGAGGTTTATAACATGCAGCTACGCATACCAGGACCTACACCATGCCCGCCAGAAGCTCTCCAAGCAATGAGCCGTCAGATGATAAATCACCGCGGCAGGGAATTTGGCCAGCTTCTCCAATCTGTAACGGCAAGGTTAAGACAGACATTCCAGACTAAACAAGATGTTCTTCTACTTACCTGCGCTGGAACTGGTGGGTTAGAAGCAGCTATCGTCAATACACTGTCTCCAGGTGATGATATACTGGCTTGCTCTTGTGGTGTGTTTGGCGACCGCTTCGCTGACATCGCTGAGCAATATGGCGCCAAAGTAAATCGCCTCAACTTTGAATGGGGAACCACGGTAGACCCGGAAGCAATACGCCAGGCTTTGAAGTCAAATGCCAACATCAAGGCAGTTTTAGTTACCCATAACGAGACCTCCACCGGCGTAACCAACGACCTGGCCAGCATAAGCTCAGTGGTCAAGGAATTTGACAAGCTACTTCTCGTTGATGCTGTAAGCAGCCTTGGGTGCATCGACTTACCCACAGACGACTGGCATTGTGACGTGGTAGTAACCGCTTCCCAAAAAGGATGGATGGTTCCCCCTGGCCTGGCAATGATTAGCGTAAATGAGAAAGCATGGGAAGCTTGTTCACAGGCTAGAATGCCGCGATTTTACCTCGACTTCGCTAAAGCCAAGGATTACCTCCAGAAAGGACAAAACCCGTGGACGCCAGCCATTTCTATCTGCTACGCCTTGGATGCTAGCCTTGATTTAATGCTGAATGAAGGGCTACAAAATGTATTTGCCAGGCATAAGAGAGTAGGCCAGATGACTAGAAACGGCATAGAATCGCTGGGATTATCCCTTCTTCCCAATGAAAATTGCGCCTCTAATACAGTTACCGCGGTCAACGCCTTAGACAATCTTGATGTACCTAAACTCGTCCAAATCCTGAGAGAGGAATATGATGTAGTTATTGCTGGAGGTCAGCGCAAGTTGTCCGGTAAAATCTTCCGCATTGGTCACATGGGGCTGGTCACCGAAGATGATATTAGAATAACATTGGAAGCAATAGAAAAAGCTTTGCCGAAAGCGAGGTATTAACTTAGATGAAAGTCTTAGTCGCAGACCCTATTGCTGAAGAAGGAATAAAATTTCTCGCTGAGTATGCTCAAGTTGATGTCAAGCTCAAATTAAAGCCTGACGAGCTTAAAGCGATAATCAACGATTATAGCGCACTCATTGTCCGTAGCGAGACGAAGGTATCCGCGCAGATAATTGAATCTGGGAAGAATCTAAAAGTAATTGGTCGTGCAGGGATAGGGGTGGATAACATCGATGTTGCTGCCGCTACCAGAAAAGGCATAGTGGTAGTGAATGCTCCTACAGGCAATACCGTGTCTGCCGCTGAGCATACCATCGCTCTCATCCTCGCCTTAGCACGGAACATACCCAAGGCTAATGCTCAACTGAAGTCGGGGCTATGGCAGCGAAGCAAGCTAATGGGCACCGAGCTCAGAAACAAGACTTTAGGAATTATTGGCCTGGGGAATGTTGGCTCTGAGGTAGCAAAACGAGCTCAAGGATTTGAAATGCGGGTTATTGCTTATGACCCTTTCATCTCAGCACACTATGCCAAAACTAGAAAGATTGACCTTGTTCCTTTAGAGGAGTTATTTCAAGAAGCTGACTTTATTACCCTTCATACACCATTGACTCAAGCTACCAGGAACCTAATCGGTGCTGAAGAAATTGAAAAAATGAAACCCACAACCTATGTTATTAATTGCGCCCGGGGTGGTTTGATCGATGAAGAAGCATTGTTCAAAGCGATTGAAGAAGATAAGCTAGCCGGGGCTGCCTTTGATGTCTTTAGCGCCGAGCCAGCAACGGATAGCATCCTCTTTGGAAGCGACAAAATAATTGTCACTCCACATCTTGGTGCCTCAACTGTTGAAGCACAAGCAAATGTCGCTAAAGATGTTGCTGACCAGGTTTTAACAGTCCTTCGCGGAGAATTCAGCAAATATGCCATCAATATGCCTTACATCTCCCCGGAATTACTGCCATTGCTAGAAGGAGCCACGTTAATTGGCAGCTTTGCCAGCCAATTAATGGAGGGATCAATTTCTGATATTCATATCAAGTACAGCGGTGGTATAGCCAATTATGATTTAAGCCCGGTAAAGGTATCCATTATCAGTGGATTGCTCCGGCAGATGACTGACGAAAAAATAAATTTGGTTAACGCTAATTTCTTCGCCACCCAGCGTGGTTTGAAACTTACTGAGGAAAAAGAGTTAACCTGTGCCAACTACCCTAACTTACTCACCCTAAAGGTTAATACAGATGCAGGCACTACTACCATATCAGGAACATTTAGAGATAGTGCAACCCACATCGTTCAAATCAATGACTTCTGGGTGGACATAATACCTGCGGAAGGCTATCTTCTACTTTGTGACCATCTTGATACTCCCGGCCGTGTTGGTGCCATTGGAACCGTGTTGGGTAAAGCTGGCATCAATATCAGCGCAATGCACTCGAGCAGACAAAAAGCGGGGGGGAAACAGCTTACGCTTCTGGCTTTAGATGAACCACCAACTGGAGAGCAACGCAGGGAAATCCTGGCGTTGCCCGATGTTTATACTGCTAAACTGGTTAAAATATAATCACCAGAGAGGGTTGATAACTAACCCGGCAGGAACTTTGGGGTAAAAGTAAGTCGATTTCCTTGGCATTCTATCACCGGCATCAGCAATGCTTTTAACCACCTCCACTTTGGGTAACGAGGTGATGAAGGCTAATTGATAATCCCCTTCTGTCACCCTTCGATAAGCTTCGTCAACATCGGCGGTATATTCAATATCATCTCTGCTAGAGTCAATTCCCAGAATTTCCTCCAGAATAAGGTGGTTAAGAAGACTAACACTAAGTTTCCTATAAGCTTGGGAGCGAGCTACAGGCATTGCTTTATCAATAGACACATCCGGGCGTTGTCTTAATATTATTAGTGAATCATCCTCCAATCCCAAAACTCCTAAAAGTGCGCCCTCCCCCTCAGCAGGTTTTAGTTTATGGAAGATATTTTCAGCTAAATTGGCCTTGATATCTAATAAAGAATTTGTCTCCACTGTAAAGAAATCCTGGTTCGTTAGCCAACGGATTAGTTTAGCCTTGGTATCAGGTGATATGCCGCGTACCAGCCTGTGGATAGGCAAAACAACAAGTCCCGGGTCGGAAAACTCAACCAAGGACATCATTATATAATTAAAAGCTTCCTTCCCAGTTGGAGAAGAAAGCTGTTCTATCCTTTCCCGTTGATATGCTAACGCAGTCTCATAACGATGGTGACCATCAGCAACATAAAAGGGTAAGTCAGATAAAAGATCGCTGATTTGGCGTATTAGCTGAGACTCAGTTATCGCCCAAATAAGATGACGTTCACCAGAATCAATTAAGTCCACCGGCGGCTTATACTGTGACACCGACGACAGTATCCCGGCGATCTCCTTGTCCTTGCCCTGGTATAGAGCAAGGATGGGACTGGAAGCAGCCTGGCAAGTTTGTAACAGCTGAAGCCTATCCTGTTTGACTTTGGAAGATGTCTCTTCATGAGGACATATGCCTTCACCCCACGGCACCAGCTTAACCCGGGCTATCAGTTCACGCCGCCTTCGCCTCCCTTCATACCTAAAATAATGGTCATGGAGGTAAAAAGCAGGTGAGCCATCCGCTTGAAGAACCCCTTCT
>CAYVCJ010000030.1:0-12624 GCA_964450165.1 uncultured Dehalococcoidales bacterium | reverse complement strand
CCCATGACATCTCAACAAAGCGACCCAGTGCTTAAGTTATGGAACTGGGATAAGAGAGGTACCCCAGATAAATATCCTATCCTGGCCACTACCTTCCGCCTTGTAGAGCATCTACATACCGGCTCTTTTACTAGAAACTTGCCCTGGCTAGTGGAATTAATGCCAGAAATGTTTATTGAGATAAGTGAGGAACTGGCCAATGAGAGAGGCATCGCCAATGGTGGAAGAGTAATTGTTGAATCTGCTCGTGGTGAAGTCACAGCTGTTGCTATGGTAACCAAGCGGCTGCGTCCTTTTAGTATTAACGGGCAAGAAAAAATTCATCAGATTGCCATACCCTGGAATTGGGGCTATATGGGAGCATCTAAAGGTGACAGCGGTAATCTTCTTACGTCCTGCATAGCCGATGCCAACACCGGAATCCCTGAATTAAGGGCATTTTTGTGCAATGTAAGAAGAGTGTAAAAAAGAGGACCATGAAATTAACCCGAAGGAACTTTTTGAAACTTTGCGGGGGAACTGCCGCTGGGGCTGCCTTCCTGGGGATGTTGGGTCCTGAATCCTTTCTTGAAGCGGCTCCTATAGACATCCCGCTCAGAAAAAGAATTGGCGAAAAAACCAGCATTTGTTGTTACTGCGGAGTGGGCTGTGGGGTGATCGTAGCCTCTGATGAGAACGGAAAAGCGACAAGTATTGAAGGAGACCCAGACCATCCTATCAATCAAGGGGCGTTATGCAGCAAGGGCGCAGCTCTTATTCAGGTAACCAATAATGAGCGCCGTCTGGATAAGGTGTTGTATCGTGCGCCATATTCCTCTGATTGGGAAAAGGTGTCATGGGATTGGGCTATTGACAAAATCGCCAGGAATATCAAGAAAACACGAGATGAGAACTGGACTTATGAAGATGAGAAAGGACGCGTTGTCAATCATACCGAAGCTATCGGATGGGATGGCAGCGCTGTGGTCAACAATGAAGAGGCATATCTGTTCACCAAGTTCGCTCGCGCTCTGGGAATAACCTACCTTGAGCATTGCGCCAGATTATGTCATTCGTCCACTGTAGCTGCCCTGGGAGCGTCGTTCGGACGGGGGGCGATGACCAATCACTGGATAGACATTAAAAACAGTAATTGCATAATGATAATCGGTAGCAATGCTGCTGAGAACCATCCTCTTGCCTTCAAATGGGTAACCAAGGCTATGGAAAAAGGTGCCAAGCTCATCAGTGTTGACCCGCGCTTTACCAGGACTTCCTCTAAAGCTGACATCTATGCAAAGATGAGGTCGGGTACTGATGTGGCGTTCATTGGCGGAATGATTAAATATGTAATTGAGGATATAGAGAAACATCCTGAGAATTACAATATGACTTATATTGAAGAATATACCAATGCTACCCTGCTCATAGACCCTAATTTTAAGGGTCCAGCAGACTTGGACGGGCTTTTCTCAGGCTATGATGCCGGTAAGAGGGCTTACGACAGATCGAGTTGGGTATATCAACTGGATGATGAGGGTATTCCTAAGAGAGACCTCTCACTTAAAGACCCGAATTGTGTTTTCCAGCTTTTGAAGAAACAGTTCGCTAGATATGATGTTGATACTGTGTGCAGCGTTACCGGAACACCTAAAGATGTTTACCTCAAGGTGTGTGAGACTTATACTGCCACGGGCAAGCCTGATAAATCCGCTACGATCATCTATGCTATGGGCACTACCCAGCATACCAACGCTGCCCAGATGATTCGTTCCTATTCAATATTGCAGTTACTGCTGGGAAATATTGGCGTAGCTGGTGGTGGAATTAATGCTGCCAGAGGACAGAGCAATGTCCAGGGTTCAACAGACCACTGCATCCTCTATCATATCCTCCCCGGTTACCTTAAGACTCCTCAGCCTGACGATGTGGACTTGAAAGCTTATCTCGAGCACTATACTCCTACAACCAATGACCCCTTGAGTGCTAACTGGTGGCAGAATTATGACAAATATATCGTCAGTCTACTTAAGGCTTGGTATGGTGATGCCGCCAGTGCTTCGAATGACTTTGCCTACGAATATTTACCTAAGGTTGAAGGTGACCATTCTCATATTGCCATGGCAGAAGCGATAGAAAATGGTGTGGTAAAGGGACTCATATCGCCAGGGCACAATACTGCCGTTTCCGGTCCCAATGCTAATTTGGAGCGTGCTGGCCTGGATAAACTTGACTGGCTGGCCGTATGGGACTTATGGGAGACAGAAACGGCTGCTCACTGGAAGAGACCCGGGACTGCCCCATCTCAGATAAGAACTGAGGTTTTCCTATTGCCTGCCCAAGCCTCGATGGAGAAGGAAGGCAGCCTTACTAACAGCGGGCGATGGTCTCAGTGGCGATATAAGTGTTGTGATGGTCCAGCTATGGCAAGGAGCGACTTGTGGATTGTCACCAAGCTTATCAAAAAAGTGAAGGAACTTTATGACACGGAAGGTGGTGAGTATCCTGACCCTATTTTGAATTTAGCATGGGATTATGGAGGCCCACCAGATGTGCACAAAGTGGCTAAAGAGATTAATGGCTATGACCTTGAAGCAGGTGAGCTTCTTCCCAGCTTCACAAAGCTCAAAAGTGATGGCACGACTTCATCAGGTAATTGGCTTTACTGTGCTAGTTATACCGAAGATGGGAACATGGCGGCACGGCGTGACCCAACACAGACGCCTGAGCAGGCTAATATCGGCCTATATCCCAACTGGTCCTGGTGCTGGCCGGTGAATCGCCGTATTCTCTATAATCGAGCCTCAGTCGACTTAGATGGTAATCCGTTCAATCCTGACAAGCCTGTCATCAACTGGCATCCATTGCGTGGGGAATGGGAAGGTGATGTTCCCGATGGTGGCTGGCCTCCTATGTCTCAGGAAGGAACTAAACTCCCCTTCATTATGACGCCTGAAGGGCGGGGACATATCTTTGCTCCTGGAACACTGCTTAAGGATGGACCTATCCCGGAGCATTACGAACCCTGGGAGAGCCCGGTGGGTAACCTTCTGTCTAACACCCAGAGTGACCCTGCAGTTACCATCTGGAAATCTCTGGTCAAAGGCGACGCTAGTAAATACCCCATTGTGGCTACTACTTATCGTGTCAGTGAGCACTGGCTGGCGGGACAGATGACCCGGAATCTACCCTGGCTGGTGGAGCTCATGCCCGAGATGTTTGTCGAGGTGAGCGAAGAGCTTGCAGAAGAAAAAGGTATTGAGAATAGCAAGAAGGTCATTGTGGAATCGGCACGAGGCAAAATAGAAGCAGTGGCTGTTGTCACCAGGCGTTTCACCCCCTTCTCAATCAACGGGAAAAGGGTACACCAGATTGGCATACCCTGGCATTGGGGCTATATGGGGCTGTCTAAGGGTGACAGTGCCAATGTGCTTACCCCCAATATAGGTGATGCCAATACTACCATACCGGAATACAAAGCATTCCTGTGTGATATAATGGCTAAGTGAGGTAAAAAGCAATGGCTAAAGCGATGCTTAATGATGTCACCAAGTGCATTGGCTGTCGTGCCTGTCAGGTAGCTTGCAAGGAATGGCATGACCTTCCTGCTGAGCAGACTACCAACCGGGGGACATACGAGAATCCCCCCGACCTTTCTGCTGATACCTGGACGAAGATCATATTTAAGGAATATGGTAACGATGGCACATTAAGGTGGCTTTTCAGGAAGGAACAATGTATGCACTGCACCGACGCGCCATGTGTTAATGTTTGCCCTAGTGGTGCGCTTCAGCGTCATCCAACTCTGGGATTTGTCACCTATGATAGGCATAAATGCACTGGCTGTGGTTATTGTATCGAATTCTGTCCCTTTGATATTCCCAGGAGGGACAAGGAATCCAATAAACTGCTTGGCACGGGGTTGATGGGAGGCAAATGCGACTTTTGTTTCGACCGTGTGAGCAATGGCTTAGAACCTGCCTGTGCTAAAGCTTGTCCCACTGGAGCAATAAAATTTGGTGAGTGGGAGGACTTAGTAGCAGAAGGAAAACAAAGAGTCAAATCTCTAAAGGAAAAGCATCCTGATGCCAACTTTTATGGCGAGCATGAACTGGAAGGTTTGCATATGCTGTATGTTTTAGATGAGAAGCCTGAAGTTTATGACCTTCCTGTAGACCCACAGATGCCTGCTGCTCTCACCGCCTTGAATGTTGGTGAATGGACAGGTATTGGTCTTGGTTTGCTGGCTGGTGGTGGGATGCTCGGCGCAGCAATGCTTGCCAGAGCAAGAATGATTGAGAAAAAAAAGGAAGAAAGTGCAGAAAGCTAAAAAAGAGAAGGGTTTTTGGGCTTCTATCTTCGAGCCAATAGGGGATATTGTTGCAACCCTTATTCATGATGCTTTGTTTGATGACCCGGGAAGGCCCGGGGTTAAGCGATTTAGCCTGCAAGCAAGGGTACTTCACTGGACGGTGGCAGTATTGGTTATATTGATGGGATTAACCGGTTTGATACTATTTGTGCCTGGTTGGGGAATAGCTGGCCTGGCAGGCTGGACTCGCATCATCCACCGACTTAGTGCTTATTCCTTCGGAGTCGTCCTGGTGCTCTACCTCATAACATATCCCAAAGTCAGCTTAGCGTTTGTAAAGGAAGCCTTTACCTGGAAGAAGGAAGATATTGGCTGGCTTAAAGCGGCAACTGATTACTATACCGGTGGCGATGAGAACAAGATGCCACCTCAGGAACATATAAACCCGGGACAAAAGCTATGGCAGCTTATCACTATTGTCTGTGGCGCAATCTTCTTTATAACCGGGGCTATTATGGCTTTTGCTAAGGGTGCTGTGTCTCCTGCTGTTTTCCAATGGTCTCTTCTCACCCATGCTCTCGCCTTCATTATTGGCGGTAGTATGCTCATAGTGCATGCTGTCTTGGGAGCTTTACACCCTAGAATGAGTGAATCCCTCCGCTCTATGATAACCGGCAAGGTGTCTGAGGAGTATGCTAAGAGTCACTACGGCAAGTGGTATGAGGAAATTTCCAAACAGCAGTAAAGGGTGACTACACAGGCCGATACTGAAACCGTAGAGCATCTGGGGAAATGGAAGCAGACCCCCTATATAGACCTTCACCGGAAATTGCTTGGGCTCAGAGTAAGAAATTCATATTTACCCGTATTAGATGACCATATTCGTCAAATAGCTAACCGCTTTGCACAGGCTAATTTTGTTCTCCAATTTGAAGACGCCTTTCCCGAGGAGTCATTATTCTACGAATTGTTCTCAGAAGCAAACCGCATAGTTAGCGAACAACTTCCCGATTTCCGGGTGGAGAATCCACAGCCATCCTTAATAAAAAAAGCGGCTAATGCCTGGTATCAATATTCTTCGATGAACGACATCGCGCAGAAGATAGGCATTAGCTGGGAAGCGCTTTCCCTCTGTCTTAAAAGTGCTTTTCATCCTATACTCCTCAGGTATTCTGAACAGCTATCGCCTGTGGTGAATCAGGATTCCTGGCGTCAGAAGGTATGTCCTGTCTGTGGAGGTAAGCCGGATTTTGCTTTCCTCGACAAGGAAACAGGTGCTAGATGGCTGATATGCTCTCGCTGTGATGCTGAATGGCTTTTTCTTCGCCTTGAGTGTCCTTTCTGCGGCAACCGAGAGCAGGATTCTCTGGCTTATCTCACCGACGAGAAGGAATTATACCGCCTTTATACTTGCCAGCGATGCCGAACTTACATTAGGACGATTGACCTGCGCCGCAGTGGAGAAAATGTGCTGTTCCCCCTGGAGCGTATTGTCACCCTTGACCTGGATAGGCAAGCACACGAAGCTGGATATCAACCTGGCTGGTAATTACGGGATCCTTCCCATCTTTTGGTCATTATTGAGGAACGAGTCTGTGGGGGTTGACAGGATTTTTTACATGATATAGACTGGGTAAGCAGTTACCTATTACCTTAATTAAGTGGAATGTCGGGAGTATTGTAATGGGATTTGAAAGCCAGGAGGTTGAGAGGAAAGTTATTTCCATGTTGAAGGTGCTGGCAGCGCAGCGAGAGCCACTGGGTGCCAGAGTTATCGCCCGTCGGTTGAAAAACTACGGCGTCGAACTTACCGAAAGGGCAGTAAGATATCACCTTAAGTTGATGGATGAACGAGGATTAACCAAGCCTGCAGGGAGAGATGGGCGGTTGCTTACCGAACTGGGAGTTAAAGAAATAAGGAATGCTCTGGCTCGAGATAAGATTGGTTTTGCTATCTCAAATATTGAAACACTTGCTTTTCGCACCAGCTTTGATTGGGAAAAATGTTCCGGCCTGGTTCCAGTTAATATCTCGCTATTCCCAGAGGGAAGCTTTAAAAAGGCGCTCAGGGTGATGAGGAAAGCGTTTGAGGCTGGGCTTTGTGTGAGTAAGTTAGTAGCAGTGGCATGTGAAGGAGAAAAGCTAGGTGAAGTGATGGTCCCTCAGGGAAAGATAGGATTTGCCACAGTTTGCAGTATTATCATTAATGGCTCTCTTCTTAAGGCGGGTATCCCGCTGGAATCTCGTTTCGGTGGCATCCTCCAGATTCGAAATCACAAACCCACCCGTTTTGTGGATTTCATACATTATGCTGGCTCAACATTGGACCCTTCAGAGGTATTCATTAAAGCCAGGATGACATCTGTGGGTGAAATAATAAGCGATGGAGACGGGAAAATTCTGGCAAATTATCGAGAGATACCAGCTCCGTGCCGCTCAATGGCGGATGAGATAGTAGCAAGGTTAAAAGAAGCCGGATTGGGTGGGTTGATAATGATGGGCGAGCCAAGTCAGCCAGTATGTGAAATACCCATAGCATTAAACAGGGTAGGGATGGTCCTTATGGGAGGTTTAAATCCTGTGGCTGCTGCTGAAGAACAGGGTATAGAAGCTGAAAATATGTCTATGAGCACCGTCATGGAGTATCGGGATTTAGTTAACTTTAAGGAGGCTTGAAATGAATGAGATAAGAATTATACCTTGCTTGGATGTGAAAGACGGGAGAGTGGTCAAGGGGATAAAATTTGTCAACCTGCGGGACGCACGAGACCCTGTTGAGGCGGCGGAGGCTTACTGTAATGAGGGTGCCGATGAACTTGTTTTCCTGGATATCTTTGCCACTGTGGAGAATAGAGGAACGAGATTAGAATGGGTCAGGAAAGTAGCCGAAAAGGTTACCATTCCCTTTGCCGTTGGCGGTGGGATTAAAAATATCGAGGATATGAAAGCTTTATTCGACATCGGTGTGGACAAGGTTTCGATTAACACTGCTGCGGTGAAAAATCCCGAACTTATAACAGAAGCTTCAAGGAAATTTGGGAAGGAAAGGCTTGTGGTGGCTATCGATGGGCGCAAGAATCCACCTGGAAGTGATCTTCCCCGATTAGAGGTGGTAGTTAAAAGTGGCAGTGAAGCCACCGGGATGGAGCTTGTCAGTTGGGCAAGGAGTGTGGAGGAGTTGGGGGCTGGCGAGATTCTGCTTACCAGCAAGGATGCCGATGGAACCAGAGAGGGCTATGACCTGGAGATGACCAAAGCTGTGGCTGAAGCCGTCAGCATTCCGGTCACTGCCTCCGGAGGAGCAGGAAAATTGGAGCATCTTTATGAAGCAGTGAAAATTGGCAAAGCCTCGGCAGTGTTAGCTGCGTCAATCTTCCATTTCAGGGAAGTATCTATATTTGAGGCAAAAAGATACCTCAAGGAGAAGGGAATAGCAGTAAGAATATAAGGGAGTTTAGTTGTCACCCTGAGCCGAAGCTCTGAGCAGAGTGAAGAGGCTAGCGAAGGGTCTAGATTCTTCGCTGGCGCTCAGAATGACGGAAAAGGAAGGGCTCAGAATGACGAGAAGCGAGAAGGTATCTTAAGGAGCAGGGGATAGCAGTAAACATATAAAGGAGGTAAATAATGTCTTTAAGTAAGCCAAATGCAAGTGCAGCAACCAAAACGAAACACAGGGTAACGCCTTCACCGTCCTCCGGGCTATGTGTAACCTGTGAAGATGGCTGTCCCGGGCTTTGTGAGGTGGGAAGGTCTGCCGTTAGAGGAAGGGAGATGCTCTATCCTCAGCCTTTTGGGCAAGTTATTGCTGGGTCAGAGAAGGATTATCCCGTCGATTTTTCTCATTTCAATATTCAGGGAAGTTGCGTTGGTGCAATCGGTATTGAGGCAGATTCAGATAAGGCTCTCTTCCCCGCTGTTGATATATCTACCGAGATAGGAGCTGCTGAAAAGAAGATAAAGCTAAAGGTGCCGTTCTTCACCGGTGCTTTGGGTTCAACTGAAATAGCTCGGGTGAACTGGGAGGGCGCTGCCATTGCCATTGCTATATGCGGTGCTGTGCTCGTCTGTGGAGAGAATGTTTGTGGCATGGACCCCAATGTTGAGTTTAAAGATGGGAAGGTTATCAAATCACCTGAGCTTGAAAGGCGAGTGAAGGTATATAAGGACTGGTATGAAGGCTATGGGGCAATGTTGGTTCAGGCGAATGTGGAGGATACTCGGCTTGGTGTCCCTGAATACGCAGTGGAGAAGCTCGGGGTTGAAGGCATAGAGATAAAATGGGGGCAAGGAGCCAAGGATATAGGTGGGGAGGTTAAGCTGCCGACTCTGGAAAGGGCACTCGAGCTTAAACGAAGAGGATATATTGTTATCCCTGACCCTGAAGCCCCTGCAGTTCAGAAGGCGTATAAAGCAGGAGGAATAAAGGAATTCGAGAGACACTCTCGCTTAGGAATGGTGGACGAAGAAGCTTTCTTGAAGGAAGTAGAAAGGTTAAGGAAGATAGGTGCCAAGTCTGTTACTTTGAAAACAGGTGCTTATCGGCCGGCAGATTTAGCTCGTGCGGTGAAATTTGCCTCAGAGGCCAGAATAGACCTTCTCACTGTTGATGGTGCTGGTGGGGGGACAGGGATGAGTCCCTGGCGGATGATGAATGAATGGGGGATTCCTACGGTTTACCTGGAAAGCCTTCTTTATAGATTTCTCAGGAGGCTTGATGAAAAGGGGGCATTTATCCCCAGTTGCGCCATAGCCGGCGGCATCGCTCTTGAGGACCACATTTTCAAGGCTCTAGCTTTGGGAGCTCCTTATATAAAGGCGGTATGTATGGGTCGTTCTACACTTGCCGCAGCTATGGTGGGGAAGACGCAGGAGCATCTTCTTAAGAAAAAACATGGTGATGGTGATGGATATCAAGAAGCTCTTTTTCAAACTTTCATCGAAGCAGGCGAGCTTAAGGAAAAATATGGGGATGACTTTGCAAGGATTCCGCCCGCGGCGATAGGTGTTTATACCTATTACGATAGACTTGCTACAGGTTTAAGGCAGCTTATGGCTGGGGAGCGCAAATTTGCCCTTAGCTTTATAGATAGAAATGACCTCGTCGCTCTGACGCGAGAAGCGGCAGATGTCTCCGGGATCCCTTATGTGATGGAATCGGATATGGAGGAAGCAGAGAAGATCTTAGCGTAAAGAGAAGTAGTTTAGTATCACATAGCCTGGCTCAGCTCCAAAACCACAATTTGCAGCTCACTGGGTAGGGTAGTCTGGGTGATGGGGAGTTTTGGTTTGGGTTGCATCTCGTGAATGCCCATCTTGCTCAGGAACTTGTCTACTGGCTCCAGATTTCTAGTTAACACATCTGTCTTGTAGTGCATGGGGATAACAATGCGGGGAGTCAATTGTTTTACTATCTCGGCAGCTTCATCTATCGATATCGTGGATACCTCGCCAACAGGCAAAAACAGGATGTCGCAGTTTCCTAATTCCCCTGCCAATGATGATGTTAATGCATGCCCCAGGTCTCCAAGGTGACATAAACTTAAACCTTCCATCTCTATGAGATAGATGGTATTTTTGCCCCTGGTCTCGCCCTTTTCGTTATCGTGGTAGCTGGCAAGCCCGGTGATAAATATGCTACCTATTTCATATTCCCCGGGACCCTTGACCTGTTTAGGGCTGTTGGCGATGCCTTCGACATAGCTGTGACCGGGGTGAAAATGGCTCACCGTTACTATATCTGCTTCGCGTTCACCCAGGGAATAGCCTAATTCGGGGCAATACGGGTCGGTGATAACGGTCTTCTCTTTCCCTTTAAGAACAAAACAGGAATGCCCCAGCCACTTAATTTCCACTTCGTTTATTTTAGCATCTTTAGTCATGATAAAGCGAGTTGACATTAAATAATTTACCTGTTATTATTGACATATGTCCATAATTCCTAGTGAAAAGGTGGTAATTTTTGATGGCTAGACCGGTTAAGTTGCGCTATGTTGCTGAATTGCCCAGTGCTAATTCTTTCAGACCGATGGGGATTCCGACGAATTTATTGCAGGAGGTGCGCCTTTCGCTTGAAGAAATTGAGGCTATTCGTCTTAAAGATCTGGAGGGGTTGGAGCAGGAAAAATGTGCTGAAGGGATGCACATCTCCAGACCAACATTTCATCGAGTTCTGGAATCGGGGCGCAAAAAGCTGGCTGATGCTTTGCTCAATGGCAAGGCTATTCAAATTGGGGGGGGAAACTTTGGGTTGCCCCAACAGCGTTTCAGGTGCAATAACGATGGACATGAATGGAATGTCCCTTTTGGGGTTCTGGCGAGCAGGTTGCCTTTATCCTGTCCGGTCTGTTCCAGCGTGAATATCCAGCCTGTGCCTCTTCCACCATTTGGTTGGGGAAGGGGGCGAGGCAGGGGATTTCATGGTGGAAGGTGAAGGTGACAAAAAATAGAAAGGAGGTGATAAAACATGCCATTTGGAAATGGAACTGGACCGATGGGGTTGGGACCAATGACTGGTAGAGGGGCTGGTTATTGTGCCGGTTCTGGCAGACCAGGTTTTGCCAATTCCGTACCTGGAAGGTGGTTTGGTGTGGGCTATGGAGCACCAGTGTTGCCTGGGGTTGGCTTGGGCTATGGAGCACCAGTGTCGCCCGGATTTGGCTTGGGCTTCGGGAGAGGCTTCGGGCGTGGTCGTGGTTTTGGACGTGGCTGGGCGCGATGGGGTGGCTATTATGGGTACCCTGGATGGTAAATTTACAACTTTGTTAAGGAGGTGATAAAATGTGGCCTTGGTTTGGATGGAATCCTTGGGCTTCGAGATGGCCTGGCTATGGAATGCCTTATGGGAATCCCTACGGAGGATATGGCTACGGATATTCACCATGGGGCCCTATGCCTAAGGAGCAGGAAATAGCTATGCTCGAGGAGCAAGCTAAAGCGTTGCGGGACAACTTGGATGCTGTTAATAAGAGGCTTGAAGAGCTTCGTAAGTAAAAAGGAGGTGGAAAATGCCTAATGGATTTGGAGGAGGTGGATTTGGAAGAGGTGGTTGGGGCTTTGGATTTAGAGGGAGTTCGCCACCCTGGCCCTTTGTGGGGTTAGGTAGAGGAGGACTGCCGAGATGTGGCTATTTCCTTAGCGGGACCGCAGGAGCGCCTGTGTCGCCGGGTTATCCTTCCCCCGGAGCTGTGCCTTACGGAGGCAGCCCCTATGCTGGGGGTATCCCATACGGCGGAGCACCGATGGGAACAGACCCTTATGCCGGTGGCATGCCATACGCGGGCTATGGTGGAGCGCCTATGGGAGCAGCCCCTTATGCTCCGCAAATGACTCGGGAGCAGGAACTTGATTTCTTGAAGAGCCAGGCAGAGGCGATAAGAGGACAACTGGAGCAAATTGATGCCAGGATAAAGGACTTGGGGGAAGAATGAAGATCGCTATATCAGCAACAACCCCTACTCTTGATGCCGAAGTAGAGCCCCGGTTTGGGCGGTGCCAATACTTTGTCATTGTTGACCCTGAAACGATGGAGTTTGAGGCTGTGGATAATTCCAATGCCATGGCCGCTGGTGGGGCAGGCATTGCTACCGCTCAGATGATTGCCAACAAAGGGGTGGAGGTAGTTCTCACTGGGAACACTGGGCCTAATGCTTACCAGACGCTTTCGGCAGCGGGTGTTCGGGTGATTAGCGGTGTCGTAGGCAGAATAAGAGACGCTGTGGAGGCCTACAAGGCGGGTAAGATTCAAGCCAGTGATCAGCCCAGTGTAGCTGCTCACTTCGGTATGGGTGGTGGGATGGGAATGGGGTCTGGTATGGGTATGGGTAGAGGCATGGGTATGGGACGTGGTATGGGTATGGGCAGAGGCATGGGTATGGGCATGGGCACGACTTCAGGAATGCCGCCTGTGGCAGGACCAGCTCCCCAAACTATGAGCCGAGAGCAGGAAATAGAGGTGCTTAAGAGTCAGGTGGACATGCTTTTGCAGCAATTAAGGGAAACCCAACGCCGTATTGGAGAGATAGAGGAAGGAAAATAGGAGGTGAATTATGCCTATCTATGAATATCAGTGCACTCAATGTGGGGAGAAGTTTGAGGTTCGTCAAGCGATTGGCGAGAATGGAGCTAAATTAAGTTGCCCTAAATGTGATGCCCCAAATTCCAAAAGGCTGTTTTCCTCATTCTTTAGCCCTGGCTCTAGCACAGGTGAACTCTCAGAATCAAGCTACCCTACCTGTAGCTCTGGAGTCTGTGGACTACCGCCAATGGAATAAATCTGTCAAGGAGGTATTTATGCCTAGAGGAGATGGCACAGGTCCTTCTGGTCAAGGACCGGG
>CAYVCJ010000029.1:8927-12812 GCA_964450165.1 uncultured Dehalococcoidales bacterium | reverse complement strand
CCCTAGTGGATTGTATGAGCACTTTCCCCTTTATTTTCCCTGAAATCCGTCCGATCGTATTGTAACAAGCGTTATTTTCCCAGTATTTGGAGGTTAAGTGAGGTTAAGTGAAGATAATGCGGTTGACTTCACCCGTCCTGTATGGGAAAATAAAGTTAACAAGTGTTTAGCCGAGGGAGCGATGAAGCATAGCCCGTAACTGGGCGCTTGGGCTTTGTGGAGCCAATAGCGAACCCGACCTCATCAAGAGGTCGGGTTTTTTGTTTGACTAAGAAGGCGTGGTAACCAGCGACAACTACAAGAACAGGGAGGTTACGGTTAAGCTACGCACATGGGAATAGGTTTCATACTCTTAAATATAATTGATGCCTACCTGACAAAGGAGGCTCTAGGAATGGGGGCTGTGGAGTTAAACCCTATAGGGATGTTCTGGGGTAATATGGTTGTAAAAGGACTTATAGCGGTGGCGATAGTTGCTGGGCTTTATTTCTGTAAGAAGGAAAAACTCTTGATCCCATTATCTTTAGGAATCTTTGGAGTTTGCCTTTGGAATTTCGCGATGTGCTTTATGACCGTAGCGGCACACGCTCTTTCTTAGTGAAGAACCTATGCCGTTCGCAGCAGGAAAATTTTATGATGTCACCCATACTCCGGGCCTAAACATTTAATTTCTCTTTCAGCAAACTTTTAGTTTTCCCTACAACCAAGTTTGACCCGTCTCCATCCTTTGTTACTTGTTCTAAAGGAATGCTCAATTCCCTTGCGAGGATTGCTGCTACCCTGGGACCACAGAATCCACCCTGGCATCTTCCCATGCCACAACGGGTTCTGTATTTGATTCCATCCATAGTACGGGCTCCACGTTTGGTAGCATCGACTATTTCGCCTTCTGTTACATTCTCGCACCTACAAACGATATGGCCATATCTTGGATCTTTAGCAATGAGTGCATCTTTTTCCTCGGGGGAAAGGTGTGTAAACCTTATTGGCTTTTCTCTTATTGGATGGAATTCCTTTTTCGGCTTCAATTCGAGGCCCTCATATTCCAGTATCTGTATTACCAGCTCTGCGATTGCCGGTGCAGCAGTTAATCCCGGAGAGCTAATTCCGGCAACGTTTATAACCCCCTTTATATCTTGATAAGAACGGATAATAAAATCCCTGGTGTTTGATGTTGCTCTCAAGCCAGCAAAATTTGTGATAGTCATTGCTTCTGGAAGGTTGGGAACCAGCCTGGACGCCGCCTGTAGTACTTCTGTTAACCCTTCGTTTGTAGTTGCAGCTCTGGCTTCCTCGTACTTGTATTCTATATCCAAATTCTGTGCATTAGGCCCTATCATGGTATTTCCATCGATTGTTTTGCTCACCGTTATGCCCTTGCTGATGGGTGTTGGGGTTGGAAATACCGGTCGATTAACTAAACAACCGACCTGTTTATCAAAGATGAAATACTCACCTTTTCTGGGATATATATAAAAATCATCTATGCCAACCATTCGTGATATGTCGTCTGCATAAAGTCCAGACGCATTAACCACGAATTTTGTTTCTATCGTCCCTTGAGTGGTTACAACACGTTTGATCCTGTTATTCGCCTTTTCTATTGCTTCAACCCTGGCTTCAAGTAAAGCTGTAACGCCGTTATGAATGGCATTTTCGCAGAGAGCGATGGCCATTTCGTAAGGTGAAACTATTCCCGCGGTTGGAGCATAAAGCGCGGCAATGGCATTTTGTGTCAGATTTGGCTCCATCTCGTGCAATTCATCTTCTCCAATAATTCTTAGCCCCCGTACCCCATTCGTTATTCCTCTTTTGTTAAGTTCTTCCAGGATTTTCAAGTCGTCGGTATTTAATGCAACAACTAGGGCCCCATTCCGTTCGAATTCGACCCCTAATTCCTTGCAAAGTTGTTCATACAGAGCGTTACCCCTTACACAAAGCCTCGATTTCAGCGTTCCAGGTAGATCGTGGTATCCTGCATGTATAGTCCCGGTATTTGCTGCAGTCGTACCAAAGCAAAAATCAGCCTCTTTCTCAACCAAAATTATATCCAGGCTGTATCTTGACAATCCCCTTACCACGGCGGCGCCTGTAATGCCAGCACCAATCACTACAACGTCTGCATTCATACCTATCGATTCTCGTCCCAGTTTCTGGTGCGTTCGACTGCCTTTTTCCACCCTCTATATTGTTTTCGTCTTTTTCCCTTGTCCCATTTTGGTTCAAATTTCCTATCCATCCTCCAGTTCTTTTTGAGTTCGCTCAGGTTATTCCATAAACCGGCAGCAAGACCGGCACAATAAGCAGAGCCGAGTGCCGTAGTCTCTTCGATGGAAGGTCTTATACAGGTAACACCGAGTATATCTGACTGTAACTGCATCAAGAAATTGTTTCTGCTCGCACCACCATCAACTTTCATAGTAGTGAGCTTGATACCAGAATCTGCGCACATGGCATCTACTACATCTCTTGTCTGATAACAAATGGCTTCGAGGGTTGCTCTTACGATATGTTCCTTTCTTATGAATCTGGTCAGACCGACAATAACACCTCTTGCGTACATATCCCAATAAGGTGCAAATAGCCCCGAAAAAGCAGGGACAAAGTAGATTCCCCCGGTATCTTCAACAGACTGCGCAATCTCCTCCGTTTCTGGAGCACTTTTGATCAAACCCAGGTTGTCGCGCAACCATTGGATGGCTGCACCCGTTATGGCGATTGACCCTTCCAGAGCATAAGTTGCCTTACCTTCTTCCAATCCATAAGCAACCGTAGTGAGGAGACCGCTCTTTGATTTTATCGGTGTAGCTCCGGTATTCTGTAGAAGGAAACAACCTGTGCCATAGGTATTTTTTGTTTCGCCGACCTCAAAGCACGTTTGACCGAACAATGCGGCCTGCTGATCACCAAGGTCACCACATACCGGGATCTCGGCGCTGAATGGCCCGTCCTTGTTTGTATAGCCATAGATATTCTTGTCACTGGATGGTCTGATATCTGGCATCATCTCTCTGGGAATATTCATTTCCTTCAGAAGTTCATCATCCCAATCCAGAGTTTTCAGATCCATTAGCATCGTCCGTGAAGCATTGGTGTAGTCTGTTACAGGGGCACCGCCATCAGGGCCACCAGTCAGGTTCCAGATTATCCATGTATCTATGTTCCCAAATATGGCGTTGCCACTCCCGGCCTTTTCCTTTGCCCCTGGCACGTTCTCCAATATCCATCTTATTTTTGGTCCAGAGAAATATGTACTTATGACGAGCCCGGTTTTCTCCTTCAGGATTTCTTCAAATCCTTTATCTGCCATACCCTGGCATATCTCGCGTGTTCTGGTATCCTGCCACACGAGTGCATTATGCAATGGCTTACCAGTATGCGGGTCCCAAACTACTGTGGTCTCTCTCTGATTCGTTACACCTATAGCAGCTATTTCAGCGGGTCTAATGTTCTTAGATAGCAGGGCACTTTTTATTACACGTTTTGTTTTCTCCCAGATTTCCAGTGGGTTATGTTCAACCCAACCAGGTTTTGGGTAGATTTGTTGATGCTCTTCGTAGGCGGCTGAGACAACTTCTCCTTCCTTACTGAATACCATACATCTTGTGCCCGTCGTCCCTTGATCGATGGTAGCTACATACTTCTTTTCTTGCATTACCAGAATTATATCTTTACTTATGGGGAATATTACATATTGAGTCCCGGATGGTATCTTTAATATTTTGTATTACTACAGTTGGCATGTATATCACTTTACCAGAATGTTGTAAGCCATATTGGAGTCATTCGACCAAAACCTCTATAATGTCCAGGACGAAATCGGCAAAACGGTTATCAATGGGATTATAGAATTAATTAGAGGTGGAAGAAAATGGCTAAAATGTG
>CAYVCJ010000029.1:0-8827 GCA_964450165.1 uncultured Dehalococcoidales bacterium | reverse complement strand
GTTATCAATGGGATTATAGAATTAATTAGAGGTGGAAGAAAATGGCTAAAATGTGGGAACCTTCAGAAGAACTATCCGATAGAGTAAAAAAGCTCAGAAAGGAATACTTTTCATTTTATGATAGAGAGTACTTCAGGAATGAAGTTATGCCTTTTACTACCGGCACCGACTGGGATGAACTTTATTCGTATCATGATTGGGGAGATGTTCCAGAGTTATTTAATTACTTTGCCGGCATCAGAGACTCTTTGAAGTCAATGGCAACGAAGGTTGATTTACCACAAAATTTCTGGAATGAGTC
Organism: uncultured Dehalococcoidales bacterium; assembly: GCA_964450165.1. Lineage (GTDB taxonomy): Bacteria > Chloroflexota > Dehalococcoidia > GIF9 > AB-539-J10 > CG2-30-46-19. The sequence goes on along the minus strand of CAYVCJ010000029.1, from coordinate 8,526 downwards.
GTCAGCTACAAGAAGAGCTGTGTTCTTCAAGAAAGTCATAGAACAGTACTTGCCTGTCAAAATATTGGACGGGGAACTTATAGTTGGCGCTCAGTTCAATACCGCACTTTCAAAATGTTTTACCAAAGAGGAAGCCAAGAAATGGTGGAAAGAAGAATCGAAGTGGCTTAAAGAAATGATGAGATTACATGAAGTGGGGGTGATGAATTGTGGAGCGATTTCAGGTCATATAGTGCCGGATTACAAAAAAGTCCTCGAAAAGGGATTCAAAGGCATAAAGGAAGAAATACAAAAACAGATGGAAGGACATGATGAAGAGGAGAAAAAGGATTACTGTAAATCTATGATAATAGCCATAGAAGGTACAAAGCGATTTGCAGAAAGATATGCCGAAGAAGCAGAGAAAATAGCCGAGGGTGAGAAAAATGAACAAAGGAAGAAAGAACTTCTGGAGGTAGCAAGAATCTGTAAAAAGGTACCCTGGGAGCCAGCAGAAACTTTTCATGAAGCCTTGCAATCTGTATGGTTTACTCACATGCTGGATATGGCTGCTGAATCATATCCGGGACCAGGTTTGTCTCACGGAAGATTCGACCAATATATGTATCCCTATTATAAAAAGGACATAGAGGAAGGAAGATTGACAAAGAAATTCGCAAAGGAGCTTCTAGAGTGTTTTTGGATAAAACACAATTATGCTTATGACTTTATGGGATTTGTGGGAGTGAAGCAGGGAATTACTTCAGGATTTGGTCAACTGATGACCATTGGTGGGATTACTAAAGAAGGGGAAGACGCCGTAAATGAGCTCACCTGGCTTTTGCTCGATGTTATCGATGACATGAATATGTTAGAACCAAAGCGCAACATCAGGATAAGCAAGAAAACATCGGATGAGTTTTTGATGAGAGTTTGCGAGTCAATAAGAAAAACCCAAGGCTCTGCCTTTCTGTTGAACTTTGATGAAAATGCTATAAAGGGTTTGCTCTGGGAAGGACTCAGCAAGGAAGATGCTATGGATTATGGGGTTGTAGGGTGTTTGGAAAATACTGCTCAGGGTAAGGATCGCAGTGGAACGGTGGATGTTAATCCAAATCTCGCCAAACCTGTTGAATTAGTTTTAAGCAATGGAAGAGATATGCTTACGGGAAAGCGTGTTACTTCTAAAACAGGAAGCCCAGAGAAATTTAAATCGTACGAAGAATTCGAAAAGGCTTATTTTGAGCAACTTGACCAATGTATGGGGAAAAGTCTAGAGAGTGCAAGTAAAGCCGACGAGATAAGAGCGAAGTACGAACCAACTCCATACCTATCAAGTCTAATTGAAGGCTGCGCCGAAAAGGGGAAAGACGTAAGGAATGGAGGACCAATATATAATTTCATTACCGTGGAGGGAGTTGGCTTAGCAACTGCCGCTGATTCATTAGCCGCTGTCAAAAAGTTTGTCTATGACGACAAACAAATCACGATGGAAGAACTTATCGAGGCGATAAAGGATAACTTTGAAGGGAAAGAGAATCTGAGGAGGATGCTAAGCACCAAAGCGCCGAAATATGGGAATGATGATGATTATGTGGATGATATAGCAAGGAAGATATCAAGACATTGGACCGAAGAAGTATTCACTCATACCTCTCCTTCCACTGGAAGAAGATTTAGAGGTGGGTATCTTTCCTGGAACTATTTCATAGACTTTGCTCCATTAACTGCCGCTACACCAGATGGAAGGTTGAGGGGGACTTATCTGAGTAATGGAATTCAACCGGTGCAGGGAAAGGATAAGAAAGGCCCCACGGCAGTGATACGCTCTGCAGGTAAGCTAGGGCTCGAAACTGTTCCAAATGGAGCAAGCCAGGTCATAGCATTTAGCTCTGCATCTTTAAAAGACGAAGAACATTTGAAGAAGTTCGCATCTTTACTTCGGGCATATGGAGAAGTTGGTGGCACATCACTGATGATAAACATGATAGATCCAGAAACGTTAAAAGATGCACAAGAAAAACCAGAAGAGTATGAGAATCTTATTGTTCGGGTAACTGGCTACAATGCCTATTTCGCTAATCTGGGGAAAGAGATTCAAGATGAAATAATTGCCAGGGAATCGCATGCGGTGTAGGAATCATGTTAAAAGTGCCTTTGGTTGGAAAACAATTTGATGGAAACAAGGATTTAGTAAGCGAGACAAGAAAGTCAGAGGGAATGATTTTCAATGTCCAGAGATATTCCACAGAAGATGGTCCGGGAATCAGGACCACCGTTTTCATGAAAGGATGTCCACTGAAATGCATATGGTGTCAGAATCCAGAGGGATTAAGCAAGGAGCCAGCTCTCGTATGGTACCAAACGAGGTGTGTCGCCGCTCTGGAGTGCGTAAAGGTATGCCAGGAAGAGGCGTTGAAATTGACTGAAGATGGCATGAGAATAGACCGGGGAAAATGCACAGGATGTGGGGAATGCGTGAAGGCGTGCCCGGCTGGCGCTCTGGAACTTATTGGGAAAACATACAACGCAGAGGAACTTCTGGACGAAGTCTTGAGGGACAGGGCGTTTTACGATAAATCAAATGGAGGTGTAACTTTTGGTGGTGGTGAACCAATGCTACAAGTGGATTTTCTTGAAGATGTTCTGCCCAAAATCAAAGAGACAAATGTACATGTTGCTATAGACACCTGCGGCGCTGTCCCCTGGAAATATTTTGAGAGAATAATAGGTTATGTTGATTTATTCTTATTTGACTTAAAAATTTTGGATGAAGAAAAATTCAGAGAATATACTGGGGGGAATATCCGTTTAGTAACAGATAATGCAAAGCAGATTTCCTCTCATAAGATTCCAATGTGGGTAAGGACGCCTATCATACCAGGATACACAGATGATAAGGAAAATGTTGAAGGTATTTCACAGTTTATAAACAGAAATCTTGCAAGCGCACAGAGATATGATCTGCTCGCTTTCAATAATATGTGCAAGTCAAAATATGAGAGATTGGATATGAATTGGGAACTGAAACATGCGCGTTTAATTGAAAAGGAGAGAATGGAAGAATTTAAGAAAATTGCTGAAAGTGTCGGGCTCAGTACTGTAAGGTGGTCTGGTCCTACAAGAATGGAGGGTGATTAACAATGTTGCCTCCGGACGCTGTGGGATATTTCAATACATTGATGGCCGGTAAATTCCTGGCCACGCAGAGCAAAGACGGGAAGGTAAATGTCGTGTTCATCGCTACTATGAAGGCCTATGATGACAGAACTCTAATTTTTGGGAACATGATGCTGAGAAAAAGCTACAGGAATCTGGAAGATGATGACAAAGTTTCGGCATGTGTTGTCACTACAAACTTGAAGTCTTATGAGGTAAAAGGAAAATTCAAAGGGTTTGAGAGAAGTGGGAAATATTTCGATGAGGTTTCGAACATACCTGTGATCAGGTATATTGCATACGGCGCATTAAGATCCGTGGGGATAATTGAAGTAGAGGATATTTCTATTCCCCTGAAAAGAGCTGTATTGGGATTAGTTTCTGGTATAGCCACTACCCGTCTTTTATCAAAAAAACCGTTGCCAGCGGGGAAGATGCCCCCAAATGTTATGGAAAAGTTTGAGAGATTACAAGCCATCAAAGTGGTTGCCGCCAGGGAAGATGGCTATCCAAGGGTCGCTCCTGTGCTTTGTATGAGGGCGGTGGACCCAAATACGCTTATCTTCAGCTGTGCAAGTTCACCAAATTTATTTTACCTGAAAGCTGGACAATACGTGACGTCTTCTGTTCTTACAATGGACGCAATATCTTATCAGGTAAAGGGGAAATTTGAGGGATTTAGCAAATCTGGACTTGGCAAAATTGGAAAGATTAGCGTTGAAGAAGTCTACTCTTCGTCGCCGCCGCGACCTGGAGAAAGAATCGCATAAACTGTAGTTCACTATTCGAATAAAAGATAATGCGTGCTGTTCACAGGCTAGTTTTTTTATTTGTGTTTTTACAATATATAGTGGTAAAATTACCCTGTAACACAACTTCAAGGAGTGATTATGAGGTGTCCTTATTGTGGTGAGCTGAAATCGAGGGTGATTGATTCGCGCCCTATGGGCGACGGGGTAAGGCGGCGAAGGAAGTGTGCTAACTGTGGTGCTCGATTTACTACTTATGAGCGGATTCAGCCGCGCAACATCTTCATAGTTAAGAAAGATGGGCGGCGTGAGGAATATGATCGTGATAAGCTCTATGCTGGCATTCGCAAAGCCTGTGAAAAACGCCCCCTGCCTACAGGGGCTATTGATAAACTGGTAGATAGTATTGAAGCTGAGATTTATAAAGCGGGAAAGGCTGAGGTTCCCGGTTCTTCTATTGGCGATTTAGTCATGGAAGGGTTAAAGAAACTTGACCATATAGCCTATATCCGCTTCGCCAGCATATATCGGGAGTTCACCGATATCACCGAGTTAAAGGAGGAAATTGACAATTTGGCGGTGGGGAAAGCAACAATGTCATCTAACCAGTTGCCGTTATTACCTCCTGATGTGGTGAATTCAGTGATTCGACATCGAGGAAGGTAGGAATGGCTAATCCTGGGAGGAAGTCTGCTCGAGCCAAATCCATTGACCAGAATAGGATAGTCAAGGCTGTTTTCGCTGCTGGTGAGGCTATCGGTGTAACCGATAGAGGGATGTTGGAAAAATTCACTGAACAAGTAGTGGAGCGCTTGCGCCTGACTCAGCCTTTACCAGGCATGGAGGAGTTTGTTGGTGGGCAGATCAAGCGCTCGGTATCTGAGTCTCAACTTCAGGCGGTAATCAGTGAAATCATCACCGCAGATGAGTTTTCCCCCCAGGCGAGAGGTCAAGTCGTTTCGGGAATAAAGCTCAGCCAGAACGCACTGAGAGTCCTGGAGAAAAGATATTTGATGAAGGATAAAGAAGGGAAAGTTATTGAAACTCCCAGGGCATTATTTCGTCGTGTGGCAAAGCACATCGCCAAAGCAGAGCTAATTTACGATGCCAAGGCAGATGTCTCTTTCTGGGAAAAGATATTCTACAAAGTGATAGCAGACCTGGAATTTCTGCCCAATTCTCCTACGTTGATGAATGCCGGCAGGGAGCTGGGGCAACTTTCAGCCTGTTTCGTTATCCCGGTTGACGATTCTATGGAATCCATTTTCGATGCTGTGAAGTACACCGCCTTAATCCATAAGAGTGGTGGCGGTACTGGTTTTTCCTTTTCCCGGCTCAGACCTGAGAGTGATAGGGTTGGCTCTACCGGTGGTGTTGCCAGTGGCCCTATTTCATTTATGCGGACTTTCGATGTCACTACTGATGTGATAAAACAAGGGGGGATGCGGCGTGGCGCTAATATGGCGATTCTTAATGTTAACCATCCTGACATCTTGAAGTTCATCACTGTCAAAGGGGACCCCAATGCCTTGACCAATTTTAACCTATCGGTAGCAGCAACTGATGAGTTTATGGAAGCGGTGAAGAAAGGGACTGATTATGACTTGATAAATCCGCAAAGCGGGGAAGTGGCGGGGAAACTTAATGCTAAGGAAGTATTCCACAAAATAGTGGAAATGGCATGGCGCACCGGCGACCCCGGGGTCGTATTTATAGACGAGATAAACAGGCATAATCCCACGCCTGAATTGGGCAAAATAGAAAGCACCAATCCCTGCGGGGAACAGCCTCTGCTTCCGTTTGAGTCCTGTAATTTGGGCTCCATAAATCTATCCAAGGTGGTTACTCAGCAGAATGGAGAACCGAAGATTGATTACACCAGATTGTCTCGAATAGTCAGGCTGGCAGTTCACTTTCTCGATGATGTCATCGATGTTAACCGGTTCCCGCTTCCCCAGATAGAGGAAAGGACGAAAGCTACCAGGAAAACAGGCTTAGGGGTTATGGGATTTGCTGACATGCTGATCCAGCTTGGTATTTCTTATGACAGTGAGCAGGGATTAGCCACTGCTGAGGAAGTTGCCCGTTTTATCTCCGAAGAAGCTAATAGAGCTTCACTGGAGTTGGGAGAGCAGAGAGGGGTTTTCCCTGCTTTTGAAGGGAGCGTTTATGATGTGCCTGATGGACCGCGATTTCGAAATGCTACCCGGACCACTGTAGCTCCTACCGGCAGTTTAAGCATAATCGCCAATTGCTCCAGTGGCATCGAGCCGATCTTTGCCCTGAGCTATGTGCGTCATATCCTCGAGGGTGAGGAACTTGTAGAGGTAAATCCCTATTTTGAGCAAGTGGCTAAAGATAAAGGGTTTTATTCTCCAGAACTGATGAAGGATTTAGCCCTCGGGGGAAAACTGCGGGATATAGAAGGCGTTCCTGAAGATGTGAAACGGATTTTTGTTACCGCATATGATATAGCTCCCGACTGGCACGTTAAAATGCAGGCTGCTTTCCAGAGATCTTGCGATAGCGCCGTTTCCAAAACGGTTAATTTCCCCTACGAGGCAACGCCGGAGAATATAGCTAATGTATATTTGTTGGCTTATAAAGAGAAGTTGAAGGGGATAACCATTTACCGGGATAGGAGCAGGGAGAGCCAGGTTCTCACTGTGGGTGAGGTGGTAAAGGAAGCTGAAGGGAAAGTTATTCCCCGAAAAAGACCCAAAGTTACCCGGGGGGTAACCGAGAGGGTGAGCACAGGATGTGGCTATATCTACGTGACTTTGAATTTCGATGAGCATGGGGTGGTTGAGGTGTTCTCCACTTTAGGTAAAGCTGGGGGATGCGCTGCTGCTCAGCTTGAAGCCATAAGCCGTCTTGTCTCTTTAACTCTAAGGTCAGGGGTGGATTTGGCCTCTGTTGTGAAGCAATTGCGGGGTATTCGTTGTCCTTCCATTGCTTGGGAACAAGGACATGCTGTCACCTCCTGTGCGGATGCTATTGCTACTGTGCTACAAAAATATATCAAAAAAGAGAGCAGTAGCAGTTCTGATGTTCCAAGCAGCGAAGTTCCCGGCAATGTGGAAATGTCCCAGTCTGGCAAGTCTGCAGTGACTAAGAGTGGGTCAGGGCAGTGTCCTGAATGTGGAGGGCCTCTTATTTACCAGGAAGGGTGTAACATTTGCCCTAATTGTGGCTTCACGAAGTGTGGCTAAGCTATCAAAGTGGGTAAGAGAAGGAAGGATAACTACTACTTAGCTCTGAGGCAGATATCCAAAGTTGCTAATTCGAGTTTGAGCATCAGGAGGATCTTCAGCTCTGTGGCCAAAAGTACTGCCAAAGCACTAGGGGCTAATGGCTGCCGTATTTGTTTTCTTGATGCGCAAAAGGAATATTTAATCAACGTCGGTGCTCACGGTCTCAGTGATTTTTATCTAAAGAAGGCTCCGCTTGATGCCCGCAAAAGCATTCCCGAGGTTCTCAATGGCGAGGTGGTATATATTGCTGATGCTATCAAAGACGAGAGGATTCAACATCCCCAAGTAGCAAAGTCACAAAGAATATCTTCTATATTGGCTGCTCCCATAATGGGGAAAGGTGAAGCGATTGGGGAGATCAGGCTTTACACACACGACCCCCATCAATTTTCGGAGGATGATAAGAATTTCGTTGTTACTGTTGCCAATATTGGTGCTGTGCTGATGGAAAGAGATGAACTTCACCGCTTATTGGAAAGCGGCTACGAAGGGGTGAAGAAACGGTCAAAGTTGGCTCAGTTGCCTACCACGTCGCTAAGACCAACTGAGTTTGCTCACCCCAGCGAGGAGGAATTTGCCCGGCTTCTCGATTTCTACCAGATTGAATGGCTCTATGAACCGCGCGCCTTCCCACTTCGCTGGGAGAACGGCGGAATAGTTGAGATGTTTACCCCAGACTTTTACTTACCTGAATTTGACTTCTACATCGAGCTCACCACCTTGAGGCAAAATTTGGTGACGGAAAAGAACCGCAAGGTGCGTCGGCTTAAGGAACTTTATCCTGAAATTAACATTAAGCTGCTTAATAAAAACGATTTCCTCAGGCTTCTGGCAAAGTACGGCTATGGCTCTCTTGGCGAAGCTAAGTTGCAGGGCGTTGACCGCATTCTTCTTACTCACAGCCAAATCCAGCGGAGAGTGAAGGCGTTAGCAAAGCGAATCTCTGGTGATTATGAGGGGGAACACCTCGTCCTGGTGGGAGTTTTGAAAGGGGTTATCTTCTTCATGACTGACCTGATGCAGCATCTCACCTTGCCTGTTACCGTGGATTTTATGGCTATTTCCTATTATGGTGGTGAAGAAGACCCGGTGGTTAAGATAACTAAAGACCTTGATAGTAGCATAACCGGGCGCGATGTATTAATGGTTGAGGACATCGTTGATACGGGTATGACGCTAAACTATATCCTTAAATATCTGCAGGCTCACGCCCCAGCTAGTCTTCGTGTATGCACTTTACTCGACAAGCGAGTGCGGCGATTGGTGGATGTGCCCCTTGATTATGTAGGTTTTGAAATCCCTGATGAGTTCATGGTTGGCTATGGGCTGGACTATGACGGGGAATATCGCAACCTTCGCTTTATCGGTACTTTCCATCCTGAACT
>CAYVCJ010000028.1:9676-13984 GCA_964450165.1 uncultured Dehalococcoidales bacterium | reverse complement strand
TTTTGACAAGCTAGCTTATCAATGCTATTATCAATTCAAGACCTTAAAAATGGTAGGTTTATATCGAGGGGGACTCAGGAGGTGGTGAGCGGTGGAAGATGCTGATAGTTGGCTTATATTAGCCTTCATAGTCTGTCTGGTATTTTCGAGTTTCTTTTCCAGTGCTGAGTCAGCTTTTCTTGCTTTGCCTAAACTCCGCATAAGATACCTGGCTGAGAATGGGCGTAGAGGGGCTGAATGGTTAGCTAAAATGGCTGAGAGTCCAGAGAAGGTTTTGGCTACCGTTTTGTTGGGAAACAACCTGGTGAACGTGGCTGCGGCTACTCTGGGGACCATCATGGCGGTGGCGGCCTTCGGCCTGGTTCGTGGTCCGATTGTAGCTACTGTGGGAGTAACCACATTGATTTTGATTTTCGGTGAGGTTATTCCTAAGACTTTAGCGGTTCACCATGCTGAGCGGTTATCTTTGCTTTATGTTAAGCCACTGAGGGTTATACAGTGGTGTCTTTATCCCTTTGTGCTGGCATTAAGCCGCATTGGTTTGGGATTTGCCAGGGTAATAGCTCAGCCCGATGAAGGTAAGACGTTGGTAAGTGAGGGAGAGATAAGGTCGGCGATAAACGTGGGGCAGGTTGAGGGGGTGGTGGAGCAGGATGAAGCGAGGATGCTACACAAGGTTTTTGAGTTTACCGACCGTCCAGTGGGTAAGGTGATGGTTCCCAGGACAGAAATAGCCTGGGTGGAGCAAGGAACGAAGATTGGCGAAATTTTAGATATTTATGCTCAAACACCTTACAGCCGCTTTCCGGTGTATAAGGATAACACCGATAATGTGGTAGGCATTTTGTTTGTCAAGGATATACTTATGAAATTAAACGGTGGCATTATTGACAAGGAAGCGGTTATCGATGATTTGATACACCCGGCTCATTTTGTGCCTGAGAGTAAGCATCTCGGAGAGCTTCTTGCCGAGATGAGAAACGGAGGTTATCACGTAGTAATGGTGGTTGATGAATATGGTGGCGTAGCAGGAATGGTTACTCTAGGAGAGCTGACTGAGGAGATTATCGGTGACATTGGTGACGAGTTGATCGAAGAAAGGAAGGAATTCGTGGTGACCGGGAACAACACTTTCCAGCTTGATGGTGGATTTCGAATCGAAGAAGCTAATCAGGAACTGGGGCTGGACTTACCTGAGGGAGATTATGAGACTGTGGCTGGTTTCATTCTGAGCCATCTTGGCAGGATACCAAAGCAGGGTCAGCAACTGAAGTATCGCCATCTGAAATTTGTTATCACCGAGATGCAGGGGGTGAAGATAGAGAGAATTGTGGTAACAAAGGAAGAGGAAAGCGTTCCCTGAGAATTCCTTGAATTCTTGGCGTTAAGAAGGGATGCAGCGCCTGCGTGTTAGATTTGGTCGTGGTGAACAGGTTAAATTTATTTCCCACCTCGACATTATGCGGTTCTGGGAAAGAGCGTTTCGAAGAGCAGAAATCCCGTTAGTTTATTCTCAAGGGTTTAGCCCGCATCCCCGAATTTCGCTGGCAGCACCTTTACCGGTAGGTGTAACCAGTGAATTCGAGCTTATGGATGTATGGCTAAAACGATGGATGCCCCCAGAATCTTTTTTGATGACGGTAACAGGGCAATTGCCGGCTGGCTTCGAGATATTTGAGGTTTGGGATGTCGCTCTTCGTCTGCCATCGCTTCAATCAATGCTTGCATTCAGTGAATATCATGTTGGTATGAAAACAGAAAAAAAAGAGCAGGAGATACAGGATTGTCTGGATTCACTGCTTCAAGTTAAACAACTGCCCTGGCATCATTCTAGAGGCGAAAAAGTGCGTTCGTATGATCTGCGGGCGTTGATAGACAGTCTCTGGCTTATTAGCTATCATTCTGAACCCTTGACTTCCCGTGTCATTGCGAGCCCTTCGCCTCCTGTCATTCTGACCCTGAATCCTGACGAAAGGAAGGAACCGAGGGGGAAGAATCTTAAGATGCTCAGGACAGGCTCCGCGAAGCAATCTCATATCGTTCAGGATGAACCCGGTGAGAAACCCATGTGTATTTTGGGAATGAGGTTGATGTGTGGTACCACTGGCAGCGGTCGTCCCGAGCAAGTGGTTAGCGCCCTGTCTTTCAGCGATTATCCTGAATTTATCCACCGCACGAAGCTAATTCTGAAGCAATGAAAAGAACGGGTTTCCTGAAACTTATCCGGATTTTTAGGGCAAAAGTGAGCTTGTCGCAGACTTTCCTCGATGCTGAGCGTCAGCAGAAAGCGCGACAATATAGCAAGTTGACCCGGAGGTTGTTATTCATTGAGCTTGGAATAGGCATCGCTTTACTACTGGCGCTGCTTTTGAGCGGTGTTTCAGCAAAGCTAGCCCAATTCATTGTCTTTCCCCTACCGTTGTCAGCGGCATTATACTTCCTCATTCTAGCATTTGGTCTGGGAATAATGATGGTGCCTTTAGGCTATTATCAAGACTTTGTTCTGCCCCATCGCTTTGGCCTATCACACCAGAAGTTAGCTAGCTGGCTGGCGGATAGAACTAAGGCTTTGGCGTTAGGGTTGCTGCTATCGGTGTGTTTGATCATAGCTGCCTACTGGCTTATAGAATTTCTTCCTTCACTATGGTGGTTGGCAGCCTGGCTGATTGTGCTCTTAGTTAGTCTCGTTCTCACTCTGCTTGCTCCCACTATTTTAGTGTCGTTGTTTTTCAAATTGGAACCGTTACCGGATGGTGAATTGAAGCAGAGGCTGGCGTATTTGGGACGGCGAGCCGGGATTGATATTAAGGATATATTTACCATAAATCTAAGCAGTAAAAGCACCACGGCTAACGCCATGCTTGGTGGATTTGGTAAAACGAGGCGGATTATCCTCAGCGATACCATGCTCAAGGAATACTCCCCTGAAGAAATAGAGGTAGCCCTGGCTCATGAGCTCGGGCATCACCTTCACCATGATATTGCCAGACTTTTCTGGGTTCAGGCAATGGCATTTCTATTGGCATTTTATCTGGCAAATCTCGCTCTGGAGGGTGGTGTGGCGCTATTTCCCTACCAGTCGATAGGTGATATTGCCGGTATCCCGTGGTTGCTTATGGTTCTGCTGGCATTATTTTTGATATTACGTCTACCGCTCAATTGGTATAGCCGACGCATTGAGCTGGCAGCGGATAAAGCAGCGCTGGAGTTAAGTGACAATCCTGAAGGTTTTATCAATCTGATGACTAAGCTGACTGACCAGAATTTGAGTGAAGCTGAACCTGTGCACTGGGAGAGGGTTTTGTTTCGTGACCATCCCTCATATAATGAGCGAGTGAAGTTAGCTCACGAATACAAGCGCGCGTCTATCTAGGCTATGGAGAAGATCAAGCTAGAATCCAGGGTATTAAACTTCGTTAACAAACATAGCTTAATTCCCACCGGGGAAAAGGTGGTTGTTGGAGTATCCGGTGGTGCTGATTCAGTTTGCTTGCTCGACCTGCTTACAAAATGGCAACAGCAGCTAGGAATAAGAGTTCATGCTGCTCATTTAAACCACCAGCTTCGGGGTGCTGAGGCTGAGGCGGATGCCAGGTATGTTACCCGTCTCGCTGGCTCTCTTGATGTTCCAATCACTGTCGATATACGGGATGTAAATGCCTATCGTAGGGAGAGAAATTGTTCTGTCGAAGAAGCTGCTCGAGAGCTACGTTATGACTTCCTGGCAACCGTGGCTAAGAATATTGACGGCCGGCTGGTAGCGGTGGGTCATACCCGGGACGACCAGGTGGAGACAATTTTGCTACATATTTTGCGAGGTGCGGGCACTGCCGGATTATGTGGTCTTAAACCTTGCTTGCCCGTGGTAAATAGCATCCGCGTGATAAGACCTCTCCTTGAGATTACCCGACAGGAGACAATGAGCTATTGTCAGCAGCATCAACTTGAGCCCCACAGTGATTCCTCCAACCTCTCGTTATCATTTTTACGAAATCGTCTTCGCCTCGAGCTATTGCCGTTGCTCAGAAAATATAATCCCGGCATAGATAAGGCACTTCTTCGCCTTGCTGAAATTGCTGGCGGTGATGTTTCCTTTATTGAACAGCAAGCGTTGCAGTTGTGGGATAAGGTAGCCAGGGAGGAGGAACAAGTTGTCTATCTTGACAGGGAGAAAGTTGCCCCATTGCCTATAGCGCTACAACGCCAGTTAATAAGACTGGCGATAATCAGGATTCTGGGAAATGCCCGAGACATCGAGGTAAACCATGTTGAAGCGATAAGGAGTTTGCTGACCAAACCCAGGGGTAA
>CAYVCJ010000028.1:7358-9576 GCA_964450165.1 uncultured Dehalococcoidales bacterium | reverse complement strand
TCGAGGTAAACCATGTTGAAGCGATAAGGAGTTTGCTGACCAAACCCAGGGGTAAAAGAGTTTCGCTTCCTCGTGGTCTTACCTGTCACAGCGAAAGTAGTGAGATTATTATTGCTGGTGGAAGCCCTGCGAACTGACGAATTATAGTTAACCGCATAACCTCGTATAAAATTCCTCTCCCTTGATGGGAGAGGATTAAGGTGAGGGTGAATTTCCCCCTCCCTCTAACTCCCTCCCTCCATATTTGCCCGGGAGAATTATAAGGAATTTTGCAATTGACTATAAAAATGCCTCAGATTACTAAAGTCTCTTTGTTTATAGCTTACGCATTACAACTTGGTTATTTTTTAGGGGCTAATAAGGCTTTTGCACAGTCCACCACTCTGTCTACTGTGAAGCCAAGCAAGCGTAAACCAATTCCTGAAGAAATTGGGGGAATACCAATGAGCAAATCTAAACCTGGTGTGGTTATAGCCACCAAGGCAACTATCATGATCGTTAAGCGAGCAACACCTAAAGTCATGATAGCATGAAACACTTACGCTACCTCCTGAAGATTCTGGAATCGCTTATGAAATAGAGGTATGCTTTTGGAGAAGCCGAATTGAATTATCCCGTTTATTTGACTGAAAGCTTGTTGATTGATTAATATTAGCGTAGTAAGATAAGCGTTCGGACTTTTAGGGGGTGATGACATGATAGAGATGCTGATTGATAGTATTCGGGTTAGCTTGATGAATAATCAACGCGTGGTGATTTTGAGGGAAAAAGAAGAGGAGAAAGAAGAGGGAAAAGAAGAAAAAAAAGAAGCTAACTATTACTTACCAATCTGGATTGGTCCTGCTGAGGCCGACGCTATTGCGGTGAAGCTACAAAATGTGGAGCTGCCTCGCCCGTTAACCCATGATTTGTTGCAAAGTCTAATCTCAACTCTAGGGGGAACGCTTAACTATGTCGTGGTTAATGACCTGCAGAATGACACCTTCTATGCCAAACTTTACATTAGTGTTGACGGTCAGCAAATGGAGGTTGATTCTCGCCCCAGCGATGCCATAGCTTTAGCGGTGAGAACTGGAGTACCGATATATGTTGAGGAATCAGTGCTGGATAAAGCTGGCATCATGCTTGATGAAGAGACAGGCAAACCCGGTTCTGAAGGGAAACCCAAGAAAAAAGAGGGACTCAACGAACAAGAAATGAAAGGACTGTCAGCATTTAAGGATTTTATAAACACCCTTGATTTAGACGATTTTAAGAAGCGTAAGTCCTAGTTCATTTCGACTGGAGACTGTGATGAAACAATGGCCAGCAGCGATGCAGTTGTTGGTAGTGGGTTTCTATGTAGCGTTCAGTCTTATCATACCAGCAGTGATAGGTGTCTGGTTTGACAAAAGAGCATCCCATGAATTCCCTTTATTCACCCTCGTTGGTCTTGGCCTGGGCACAATAATAATGGTTTACGGAGTTTACCGTATGGTCAAGCCTTTCCTGGAACAAGCTAAGAAGGAGGGGAAGGAGGAGCAACTTCGTGGACCCGCGAAAATCCTTTCCAGACTGGCATCTTCAAAGCAAAAAGGGGACGAAAAACAGGAATAATGGCTAAAAGGAAGGTTTTAGGTTGCTCGTTAAATTTGATAATTATTCTCGTCGTTGTTTCCCTGGCGTTAACTGTGATTAGCTTTGTTGGTGGTAGTGTGGGGGCATTGATAACGGGTGGAGAACCACTGAGCATTTTTGCTGTTCAGCCCCCTCATCCTCAATTACCCGCGGAGCATCCTTTTCCTAATCTTCCTATAACTAACACCATGATTACGGCATGGATAAGCATTTTAGTTCTTTTTGGTATATTTTTTGCTGCCACGCGTAAAATGAAGCTTGTTCCCCGTGGCGTTCAGAACTTAGTGGAATTTATCTATGAAACAGCGGCAAAGTTTATTGAGGACCCTGCGGGAAAGAAATGGGGGCGAATATTCCTGCCTGTCTGTTTAACTATCTTTTTGTTCGTGCTGGCCAATGCCTGGATTAATCTCATACCTGGTTTTGAGACGATCAAAATGAATGGTGAGCCTTTGTTACGCAATGCTAATACCGATATAAATGTCTCTCTAATGCTCGCTGTAGTCGCTTTTATCTCTATAGAGTATTGGGGATTTAAGGCAAAGAGGGCTCGTTATTTGGAGACCTTTTTCAACTTTAGACCATTGGGTTTGGGTTTTAA
>CAYVCJ010000028.1:5382-7258 GCA_964450165.1 uncultured Dehalococcoidales bacterium | reverse complement strand
GGGCTCGTTATTTGGAGACCTTTTTCAACTTTAGACCATTGGGTTTGGGTTTTAAGTACTTGTTTACCGGCAAGATTAAGGCTGGCTTTGGTGGCATCTTCAATGGTATAATACTTGCCTTTGCTGGGATACTGGAGATACTAAGTCACTTTATACGTATGGTTAGCTTTACTTTTCGTCTCTTTGGCAATATGACTGCCGGGGCTATATTAACCTTGATAATGATATTTCTTGTTCCTTTTGTAGTTCCTGTGGTATTTTACGGATTGGAAGCATTCTTTGGCTTTGTCCAGGCGATGATATTTGGTGGATTGACCCTGGGATTTGCCTGTGCTGCGGTAATGGCTGAAGAATAAAAAAATAGATACGAAATCCTAAACAAATTTGAGTTTAGGATTTCTGCGAAAGGAGGTTAAGCTGATGGAAGTTTCCGTGGAGGTAGCCAAATTATTAGGTGCCGGTCTGGCTATAGGACTGGGAGCTATTGGTCCTGGAATCGGCATTGGAGTCCTTGGCATGGGTGCCATGAATGCCCTGGGTCGCAATCCCGAGGCGAGAGGACCAATAATGACCAACATGATTTTAGCTATTGCCTTTGCTGAAGCTGTAGCTATTTATGCCCTTATTGTGGCTATTCTGCTCATTTTCGTGGCTTAGTCTGATTCTAAGGAGTAAATAGAATATGGGTCTAGGGTTAGATTTAGCTACTTTTATTGGTCAGCTTGTTAGCTTTCTTATCCTGTTTGGTTTGCTGGTCTATTTTGGCTATAAGCCAATTCGAAAGATGCTTGATGAGCGGGCGAACAGGATAAAGGAAGGTATGGAGCAAGCTGAGGCGGCAAAACAGGAATATGAGCAGGCTAAAGTGGCAGTGCAGGAGCAGATTAGTAAGGCTCGCCAAGAAGGGCAAGCAGTAATCGGCCAGGCAACACAAATTGGAGACAGGCTCAAAGAAGAGGCAAAGGAGGAGGCAAGAAAGGAAGCTCAGGCTATTGTTGACCGAACTCGGGTTGAGCTGGAGCGGGAGCGGGATAAGGCTATTGATGACTTGCGCCGAGAGTTTGTGGATACCGCTATTTTAGCTGCTGAAAAAGTTATTAATGAAACACTGGATAAGGAAAAGCACAGAGAACTTATCGAAGAGGCGTTAGAGGAAAGCGCTACTTTCAGGGAAAGTTGAAGTATAGCCCACAGCACTCAGCATTCAGCAGTTAGCTGATAACTAGGTTAAGATGCCGAGAATAGCTTCTGGTAAACGGTATGCTCAAGCTGCTTTTGAGCTGGCAAGGGAGAAAAGTGAACTGGAAAGCTGGCAGGTCAGCTTGAGGAAGATTGCTGAACTGAGCATCGATGAGAACCTTATGGGTTTATTGGAGAACCCCAAGCTTCCCTTCCAGATTAAAAGGGAGCTTCTCGAAACACGGCTAGGGGACATAAATACCCTGGCGTTGAATCTTGCTTGCCTCCTGGTAGGTAAGGGCATATTGGGAATTGCCGGTGATGTTTCGCGGGAATACGACCGTTTGTTAGATGCTCATTGTGGTATTGAACACGCTGAGGTGGTTACCGCTTTATCCTTGGATGAAAAGGATAAAGAAAGGATTTCCAGTCAACTGGGGGACATGGTTAATCGTAAAGTCATCATTGATACGGTAGTTGATTCCTCCGTAATCGGGGGATTCAAAGCTAAAATCGGCGATATGCTTATTGATGCTAGCGTGCGTAGTAAACTGGAGATTTTAAGGAAGAGTCTGTCTGAAGTTGGGAGGTGATGTTAAATACTAAATACGAAATCCTAAACCAAAATCAAAGGGCAAAATTTAAAAATCAGTTTAGTAAAGCCTTTTTTGCACTTTGAATTGTAATTTTGATTTTT
>CAYVCJ010000028.1:0-5282 GCA_964450165.1 uncultured Dehalococcoidales bacterium | reverse complement strand
TAAAAATCAGTTTAGTAAAGCCTTTTTTGCACTTTGAATTGTAATTTTGATTTTTGATATTTGTTAGGAGGTTAGCATGGCAACTCGAGGGCAAGATATTGTTTCGGTAATTAAGGAGCAAATCGAGCATTTTGGTGCTACTGTAACTGCAACGAATGTGGGCACGGTGGTAGAGGTTGGGGATGGCATCGCTAGAGTTCATGGACTCAGCGCTGCGGGATATAATGAATTGCTCCAGTTTCCTCATGACATTATGGGATTGGCTCTCAATTTAGAGGAGGACAATGTTGGTGCTGTCGTCCTCGGTGACTGCAGCTTGATTAAGGAAGGCGATGAAGTGAGGGCAACGGGGCGAGTGGTCGAGGTTCCTGTCGGTGATGCTCTTATCGGAAGGGTGATTGACCCTTTGGGACATCCCCGTGACGGTAAGGGACCGATCAACACAGATAAGGCCCGCCCTGTGGAGAGAGTAGCGCCAAACGTGGTGCTAAGAAAGCCTGTGGATACTCCAGTGATGACTGGAATTAAGGCTATAGACAGTATGATCCCAATCGGACGTGGTCAGCGTGAACTTATCATCGGTGACCGCTTTACCGGTAAATCAGCCATTCCAATTGATACCATAATCGCGCAGAAGGGCGGTGACCTCATTTGCATTTATGTGGCTATTGGACAAAGGACATCCAAAGTAGCTCAGGTGGTGGCTACTTTGGAGAAGTATGGAGCTATGGAACATACTATCGTAGTAGCTGCTGATGCCTCTGCCCCGGCACCGTTGCAATATCTTGCTCCTTATTCCGGTTGTGCTATAGGTGAGGAGTTTATGGAACAAGGAAAAGACGCCTTGATTGTCTATGATGACCTTTACAAGCACGCCTGGGCTTACCGGCAGATTTCTCTGTTGCTGCGGCGTCCTCCAGGCAGGGAAGCTTACCCTGGTGATATTTTTTATCTTCATAGTCGGCTTCTGGAAAGAGCAGCCAGGCTAGCTCCTGAATATGGTGGTGGCTCACTCACCGCTTTACCTATTATTGAGACTCAAGCCGGTGATATGTCAGCTTACATTCCTACGAATGTGATTTCCATTACCGATGGGCAAATCTATCTTGAGCCTGATTTATTCAATGCGGGCATTCGCCCGGCGATCAATGTAGGATTGTCGGTATCTCGAGTTGGTGGCTCAGCGCAAAGGAAGGCGATGAGGCAGGTAGCTGGTAAGTTGAGGCTGGACCTGGCTCAGTTCCGTGAACTTCAAGCTTTTGCTCAGTTCGGTGCTGCCGACCTGGATAAGGCTACCAGAGACCAATTACAGCGTGGGCGGCGTATTACCGAGGTGTTGAAGCAGCCTCAATATTCACCTATGTCTTTGGGGAAACAGGTGATGATTCTCTACGCAGTGACCAATGGATATCTTGATGATGTCCCTGTGGATAAAATAATTGCCTGTGAGGGGGATTTTCATCGATTTATGGAAACTAACCATCCTGAGCTGGAGCAGAAAATCAACGATGATAAGGAGATAAAGCCCGAAAGTGAAAGAGCTTTGAAGTCGGCAATAGAGGAGTTCAAGGGAGGTGCCACATATTAAATACTAAATCCGAAATCCTAAATCCTAAACAAATTTTGAAATTTGGATTTAGGATTTGTTTAGAGTTTAGAAATTACTATTTAGGATTTTTAGTTAAAGAGTAATGGCTAGCACTCAGGTTCTCCGTCGTCGCATCCGTAGCGTTCAAGGTACTCAGAAAATATGCAAGGCAATGGAGATGATCGCCACTGCCAAGATGAGGCGGGCTCAAGACCAGGCGGTGGCGGGACGCCCGTATGCTGAGAGGATAAGCCAGGTAGTCGCTGACCTTGCTATTCAACCCGAGGTTAACGGGGAGGCGCATCCGTTGCTGCAGAAGAGGGAGGTTAAAAAGATCGCCATAGTTCACATCACGACCGACCGTGGGCTATGCGGTGGCTTAAATGCTAACCTGAATCGCCTTGTAGCTGACTTCATCCTTGAGCAAGGTGTTCCTGTTGCTTTAATCACCGTGGGGCGAAAGGGGAGAGCCTTCATGCTTCGCAGCGGACAGGATATTCGTGCCGAGTTCACTGGCATTAGCGACCGTCCCACCCTGTTGGAAACGCTACCTATTTCCCGGGTTGTCATTGATGACTATACCAATAGCGATGTTGATTTGGTTTATCTTGCTTACCCCCGTTTCGTTACTACTATGGTTCAGCAACCTACGATAGGGGTATTGCTTCCCGTTGAGTCAGCGGTGGTGCCTCCAACACAGAGGGTGGAGTATATTTATGAACCTGCCCCCCGCGCTGTTTTGGACCAGCTACTGCCAAGGTTTGTGGAAATGCAGGTATACCATGCCATACTTGAGCTCATTGCCAGTGAGCAATCAGCACGGATGGTAGCTATGCGCAATGCCAGTGATAATGCCAAAGAGCTCATTGAGGACTTAATCCTGACCCTGAATAAAGTCAGGCAGGAGACTATTACCAAGGAGATTTGTGATATTACTGGAGGAACTGAAGCTCTCGCTTAAGAAGGTTAATAAATGACAAGAAGCGAAGGGTTCAGGCTCGCAATGACATTAACAGGTAGGAGGTAACACATGGCAAAAGGTAAGGTAGTTCAGGTGATTGGCACAGTGGTTGATATGGAGTTTCCACCTGATGAATTGCCTGCGATAAATAATGGCATAGAGATTCCCATGGATGGGGACAAGGTTGTTGTTGAGACTCAGCACCATGTTGGCAATAACTGGGTCCGTGGTGTCGCCTTAACTCCTACCGATGGCTTGGCACGAGGAGCTGAGGCTATCGATATGGGAACTCCAATCACCGTGCCTGTAGGAAAAGCAACCCTGGGGAGGCTATTCAATGTTTTCGGTGAGCCTCTGGATGAGCTTGGCGAAGTAAAAACTGAGCAGAGGTATCCTATCCACCGCCCCCCACCTTCTTTAGAAGAGCAGGAGACAACTCCTCAGATGCTGGAGACAGGGCTCAAGGTGATGGACCTGATCACTCCTTTCACCAGAGGGGGAAAGGTTGGGGCGTATGGTGGTGCTGGCGTGGGCAAGACGGTTATCATTATGGAGCTGATTCGTAACATCGCCACTGAGCACGGTGGTTTTTCCGTCTTTGCCGGTATAGGCGAAAGGTCACGTGAAGGCAACGACCTGTGGCTGGAGATGCAGCGGTCTGGAGTCCTCGACAGGACTGTTCTTGTCTTTGGGCAAATGAATGAGAGTCCCGGTGTTCGTGCTCGGGTAGGATTGACCGGGGTAACTATGGCGGAGTATTTCCGCGATGTTGAGGGTCAGGACGTACTTCTGTTTATCGATAACATATATCGCTATGTTCTGGCCAATATGGAGTTATCAGCTCTTCTTGGGCGCATGCCCTCAGCAGTGGGATACCAGCCAACACTGGGCACCGATGTTGGTGAGTTAGAGGAAAGGATTACCACCACCAAAAAGGGCTCAATTACGTCCTTCCAGGCTATTTATGTGCCTGCTGATGACTATACCGACCCCGGCATCGTGGCTACCTACGGTCATCTGGATGCAGTTGTTGCCCTGGAGCGTTATATTGCTGAATTGGGTATATACCCTGCTGTTGACCCGTTAACTTCGACATCGCGAATACTCGACCCTGCCATTGTTGGTGAGGAGCATTATCAAGTGGCGCGTGGGGTACAGCGAACGTTACAAAGGTATAAAGAGCTGCAGGACATAATCGCCATTTTGGGGATGGAGGAATTAACTGAAGAGGATAAGCTTACCGTGCAGCGTGCTCGGCGCATTCAGAGGTTCTGTTCGCAGCCGTTCCATGTCGCTGAGCAATTTACCGGCACACCGGGTAAATATGTGCCTGTTAAGGAAACAGTGCGTGGCTTCAAGGAAATTTTAGAAGGAAAACACGATGCGCTTCCTGAGTCTGCCTTTTATCTGGTGGGAACTATTGATGAAGCGGTGGAGAAAGCCAATAAGATGGGAGGGGGATAGTGGCTACAGAATTTCCTGTCATTCTGAGGGAACGAGGTGACCGAAGAATCTCATCTCTCCGTCAACTCACGAGGAAAGGATTAACATGAGGGCGAAAGTATGACTACATTGAGGCTCGAGATTGTCACTGCGGAAGGAACAGTTTTCGCCGATGATGTTAATGAAGTGGTAGCCTGGGGGATGGAGGGGCAATTGGGCATCTTACCTCATCATGCTCCTCTGATGACCATGCTTCAACCCGGGGACTTGCTTATTAAGAAGGATGATGAAGAACACTATCTGGTGATAAGCGGTGGTTTTCTTGAGGTGCGTCCTGATAAGGTGATTATTCTGGCAGATGCTTGTGAGCGTGCTGAAGAAATTGATGTAGAGCGTGCCGAAGCTGCCAGACGCCGTGCTGAGGAGATCCTTAAAACCAGACCACCCGAAGTGGATACTGTTGCCGCTGAGGCTGCTTTACGGCGCTCATTAGCAAGGATAAAAGTGGCTGAAAGAAGACGCCGTAGGAAACTAGGATAAGTAGGTTACATTGTTTGTGGTCTGACCTGAGATAGATTGCTTCGCTTCGCTCGCAATGACAGGGTAAACAGGCTACATTATCTGTAACCTGACTCTGGTATTATCTTTGGCTGCTTTTACTCGAAGTAAAGTGCGTATTGCCTCAGCTACCCGACCACCTCTGCCGATAACTCTACCTTTATCGTCAGCAGCGACCTCCAGTTTAAGCAATAATCCTTCATCGCTATTCTCTTCGGTGATGGTGACATTATCTGGCTCAGCTACGATGGATTTGACAATGTAGTCTACTAATTCTTTCATTTTGTCTCCTTGTCAGCAATTGCCTTCCGTTTTGAGCCTTCTTGGTGCTCAGATTTATCCACAATGCCCGATTTGCGAAGCAAACTATAAACTGTATCTGTAGGCTGAGCCCCCAGTTTAAGCCATTTCAAGGCTTTTTCTTCGTTAATATTAACAGTCGAGGGGTCGGTTAGTGGATTGTAATGCCCGATAATCTCGATAAACCTTCCATCGCGTGGCGAGCGACTATCAGCTACTACCACTCGATAAGACGGCCTGTGCCTGGCACCTACTCTACGCAGCCTGATTTTAACCATTCAATTACCTATTATCTCCTAAGTAGCTATGCTTGTCAATGGCTTCGTGATCTTAGATTTGCCACTACATGAAAATGGTTTTACAATTGGGCAAGGTGGAAATACATAAGTTGCATCAGTGGGATGTGAGCCATGGCCAGGCTAAAGCGTTGCA
>CAYVCJ010000027.1:0-14285 GCA_964450165.1 uncultured Dehalococcoidales bacterium | reverse complement strand
TTCATCCCGAATGTCGCCCCGAGGTTATCGAGCTGGCTGACGCTGCTCTAAGCACCTCGCAGATGCTCCGCTATGCCAGGGCAAGCAATGCGAAGGATTTTCTCATTGGCACCGAGGAAGGAATGTTGTATCCTTTGAAGAAGGAGAATCCAGATAAGGAATTTTATCTTATCTCCGATAGCTTGGTTTGCCCTGATATGAAGATGACCACACTGGAAACGGTGATTGAAACAATGAGGGCAAGGAAGAATATCGTCACTGTTCCTGATGAGATAAGGGTGAGGGCTAAAAAGGCTATTGAGATGATGCTGGCGATAAGCTGAAGGGAAATATGATTGACTATGACTACATAATAGTGGGCAGTGGCATTGCCGGGCTTTACGCTGCGTTACTTGCTGTCGGGCAAGGCAGCGTGCTTGTCTTAACCAAGGGCAGCATTGATGATTGCAATACCAGGTATGCTCAGGGTGGCATTGCTGTCGCAATAGGTAAGAATGACTCTCCTGAGCTTCACTTCAAGGATACTGTGGCTGCTGGAGATGGGTTGTGTGATGCCAATGCAGTTCATATTCTTACTGAGGAGGCAGCTGAATGTATTGCTGACCTTATCAGGCTTCAGGTTCCCTTTGATACACTGGATGGCGCAGTTAGCCTGGGCAGGGAGGCAGCTCATAGTGTACCGCGCATTATCCATGCCGGTGGAGATGCCACCGGTGAGTATATTGAAACCACCTTGAGTCGGCAGGTGAGGTCCAACAGGGTCAGGGTTTTGGAACACTGCCTGGTTAGCGAGATTATCACTGAAGGTGGGATGGTGGAAGGTGTGAAGGTTCTCGATTGCCAAACAAAGATGACAGAGGAATATAGTTGTCGATTTCTTATTTTAGCCACTGGTGGTGCCGGGCAGTTATTCAAATATACCACCAACTCCGATGTGGTTACCGGCGATGGCATAGCCTTAGCTTTCAAAGCTGGTGCTGAAATCAGCGATATGGAATTCTTCCAGTTTCATCCCACCAGCCTTCATCTTCCCGGGGTGGCTCCTTTCCTCATTTCTGAGGCGGTAAGGGGGGAGGGAGGAATACTTAGAAATGCCGAGGGTTATCGTTTTATGCCTGACTATGCACCTGAAGATGAGCTGGCCCCGAGGGATGTGGTGGCTCGAAGCATTGTTTACGAAATGAGAAAGACGGGCAGTGATAGCGTGTTTTTGGACGTTACTCATTTACCGGCTCGTTTAATTACTACCCGCTTTCCGCATATCTATCGCTTTTGCCGGGAGCATGGCTTGAACATTACCAGGGAACTTATACCGGTAGCACCGGCGGCTCACTACCTTATGGGAGGGGTGAAGGTGAATGAGTGGGGTGAGGCTAATATCTCAGGCTTGTTGGCAATCGGGGAGGCAGCCTGCACCGGCGTTCATGGTGCTAACAGGCTGGCATCAAATTCACTGCTTGAATCGGTCGTTTTTGCCAGGAGAGCAATACAGAAAACTCAAACATCTCATCCTTTTGTCATTGCGAGTGAAGCGAAGCAATCTCACTTCCTCCCTGACCGTGAGCTACTGCCCAAAACACCGCCGCTCAATCTAGCTAACTTGCAATCGTTGATGTGGGATAAGGTGGGGATTATTCGTTCCGGCGATGGTCTTACCGAGGCGGCGAACACCCTGGCTACCTGGGGGCACTCTTTACCCCAGCCTATTGACCGTGTCTCTCATGAGCTGGGCAGTCTGGTATTATGTAGCCGGCTTATGGCTGAGTCGGCTTTGCTGAGGGAGGAAAGCCGCGGCGCCCATTTCCGCACCGATTTTCCTCAAGTAAGGCCTGAATGGCAAAGGCACATAGCTTTCCGGAGTAAAGATGCTGAGTAATGCTCAAATAGGGCAAATCATTGACCTTGCTTTAGCTGAAGACCTTGGTAAGGGCGACATTACCAGTAATTCCCTGATACCACAGGGAAAAGTTGGCGTAGCGTCAATTTTAGCCAAGGAAAAGGGCATTTTAGCCGGGGTCGAGATAGCTGAAGAAGTGTTTCGACGGGTTGACGCGGAATTGAAAATAGAAGTTTCGCTCAAAGACGGAGCGAAAGTTGGCAGTGGCGACATAATTGCCACAGTGGAGGGCAGGATAGCCAGTATCCTAAAAGCGGAAAGAACAGCGTTGAATTTCCTGCAGAGGCTCAGCGGCATTGCCACGGAGACGAATCGCTATGTGAAGGCAGTTGAGGGGTTACCGGTGCAGATTATGGATACCAGGAAGACTACCCCCGGCTTAAGAGCATTGGAAAAATATGCTGTCAAGGTTGGTGGTGGCAAAAATCATCGCATGCATCTGGGTGATGCCATTCTCATCAAGGACAATCATCTGGCAGCGCTTCGTAATGAGGGATTAAGTATCAGGGAAATTGTAGAGAAGGCCTGGCAGAATGCCCCGTCATCCACTCAGATAGAAGTGGAGGTCAAGACTCCCCAGGAAGCTCTGGAAGCTGCTGAGGCTGGGGCAAGTGTGATTATGCTTGATAATATGAGCATCGATGACATGCGCGAGGTGGTGAAGATGATACGCGGGGTTGCCTCAATTGAAGCTTCGGGCAAAATTACATTGGATAAAGTTCGAGCTGTAGCCGAAACCGGTGTTGATTTCATCTCGGTAGGCGCTATTACCCATTCAACCAAAGCACTGGATATCAGCCTGGAGCTTGGAGATGGGTGGTAAATAACGTTAGGGCTCTTTAACCTCAAAAGATAGGCTTGAAGCGGCTTGCGATAACTTTCTGGCATAAGCATGCACTGGTGCAGTGATAATGCTTTTTGCAGGTCCCTGTTCTACAATCCTACCATCCTTCATTACCGCTATCCTATCGCTGATTTTTCTTGCTACAGCAATATCGTGGGTGATAAAAAGCAAGCTTAAACCTCGTTGCTCCTGTAGATTAAGCAACAACTTCAAAATCTTGGCTTGTAGGCTTGAATCCAAAAAGGCAGTAGGCTCATCAGCAATGAGCAATCTTGGATCTAAAACTAAAGCCCGAGCGATAGCCACTCTTTGCATTTCCCCGCCACTTAATTGATGAGGATACTTGCTTAAGAAAGCTTCGGTCTCGGGCAGCTCAACTTCTCTCAAGACCTGTCTGGCCTTGCTATTTCGCTCCTCTTTTGTCCCAATTTCTTGAATATCCAGTGGCTCTCTCACTAACTCTAGCGCGGAGAGGCGGTGGCTCAATGATTCTCCGGGGTTTTGGAAGATCATCTGCACCTGATGGTAGAAATCTTTTCCTCTATTATTGACTCGACTATCTTCGAGATAAACTTCGCCTTCGGTAGGCTTAGCTAAGCCCATAATTAACTTGGCTAAGGTAGTTTTACCTGAACCGCTTTCTCCTACTAAAGCCAGTGTTTCAGCCCCCTCAATGGTTATATTAACTGAATCTACAGCCAAAAGTGAGCCAAAATGTTTGGTCAGGTTCTTTGTTGATAGCAAAGGAATAATACCTCCTCGATGGCAAGCAATATATCTTCCCTGAATCAACATTAGAGGAGGTATCTTCTCTCGGCAGATTTCTATAGCTTGAGTGCAGCGAGGGTGGAAAGGGCAACCGCTCACTGAGCGGTTCATCACGCCTTTTATCCCCTGTAGATCTTTTCCTGTACTCATATCGGGATAAGATCGAATCAGCCCCCGAGTATAAGGGTGTCGGGGGCGGGAAAGAACTTCACCCATTAGACCAAGCTCTACAATTCTCCCTGAATAGATGATGGCAATATTATCGGCAAGTTTGGCTGCGGTAGAGATATCATGAGTCATTACAATAAGGCTGCGATCTTGACTGATAGCCTTGAGTAATTCTATTACCTCAGCTCGAGCTGGAGCATCCAAGGAAGATACCGGCTCGTCAAGAATTAAGAGTTTAGGTTGGTTGGCCAAAGCCATAGCGATTAATACCCTCTGTTGTTCTCCCCCACTCAATTGGTGGGGATAGGCAGAAAACCGGCTTTTCGGGATTCCAAGATCACTTAGTAATCCTGATGCTTGCTCCCTGGCCTCTCGTCGATTTTTCGATTGGTGCTCTAATACAGGCTCAGCCACTTGGTCCAGAATGGTGTAAACTGGGTTTAGCGTATTATTGGCATTTTGAGGTGCCAAGGCTATCTGATTGCCTCTCAACCCTCTCATCGCCTCTTCAGAAAGGGAAAGCAACTCCAGACCGTTAAAGAAGATTTTCCCTTTGACGTTGCCATTGACCAGCCGCATTAGGCTCAAAGCAAGAGTAGTCTTACCGGCGCCAGACTCGCCAATAATAGCCAAAGACTCCCCGTCTTTGACCTCAAGGTCAATCCCATTGAGAATTTCTTCCCAGGCATAACTTACTTTTAGGTTCTCTAGCTTAAGCAATTGCTTCACTCTCCAATCTCGGATCCAGAGCTCCTTCCAGGGTATGGCCAATGAAGGTAACTGAAAGGATTGTTAGGGACAGAGCTATTCCGGGAGGAAGCAACCACCATTGCCATACATCAAGGTAACAGAAGTCAAGAGCCTCGCGCATCATCATCCCCCAACTAATTGTTGTTGGGTCAGCTATGCCAAGAAAAGCCAGCCCAGCTTCCATGAAAATAGCCCTCCTTATGCCATAAATGAATTCTACCAACAAAATAGGGCCGAGGTCGGGCAAGATATGGCGGAATGTCAGATATACATTGCTTGCTCCAAAAGACTGAGCTGCTGAAATATGCCCCATCTCTTTTAAGGAAAGAGCTTGGGCTCTTATGATTCTCGCTCCACCCTGCCAACCTAACAGCGAGAGGAGCAAAATCAGCACCCAGAGGCTGGGCTTTACGTAAGCTGCCACCAGAATAATGATGACAATGATCGGGATAATAATAAAAGCGTCAACAATCCTCATAGTTATCCTGTCATATAAGCCGCCTATCAGCGCTGTCGAAGCGCCGATAGTAGCGCTCAAGATGGTGGCCAGAAGAGCCACCGAGAAACCAACCAATAAAGAAGTCCTGGCACCGTAGAGGAGCTGGCTCAGGATATCCTGCCCTACATGATTTGTCCCCAGCCAATGGCTAAAAGAAGGAGGCTCAAAGGCGAAAGGAGTTTGCATATTTGGGGAGTAAGATGCTAACAGGGGAGCAAATAGAGCAATAGTTAGCATCAGCAGAAGTATGGCTATCCCAAACTTAGCAGAATTATGTTGTTTTACTTCTTCTCTAAGATTAATGTGCATAACGGATCCTCGGATCAATCTTGGAATAGCTTAAATCAACCAGGAAGTTAGCTATCAGGACAAAGACAGCCACAATCAAAAGCACCCCTTGAAGAACGGGATAATCTCGGGCTAGCAGGGCTTCATAGGTCAGATATCCCAATCCTGGGTAAGCAAAAACAATCTCTACGAAAAGCACCCCGGTGATCATCCTTCCTAACTGTATTCCCGTCCTGGTAATTACCGGGAGCAAGGCATTTCTACCGGCATGTCGATATCTCATTACCAAGTTGGATAGTCCCTTAGCTCTCGCCGTGAGCATGTAAGGTTCCTTAAGGACAGTAACCATAGTATTTCTGGTCAGCAGATAGCTTGCCCCAACATGGCATAAAATTAAGGCAGTTACTGGTAAGAAGAGATGGTGGAGAACATCCAGCACCAATGCAGCTCCGGTAAAGCCTGAATAAGGGGTAATTGCGCCTGCTAGAGGGAAAATCGCCCAGGTCACCCCAAATCCGATAAGGAGCAAAATCCCCAGAAAGAAATCGGGAAAGCCCCCGAGCACCATAAGTCCAGTGAGGAGAGATTTATCTTGCAAGCTGCTTCGCCTCCAGCCTGACTCAATACCCAGAATAATACCCCCAAAAGTGGAAATGATTAGCGTGGTGCCGACCAGAAGCAATGTCCAGGGAAGCCGTCCCAGAATTACCTCCAGGGCGGGTGCATTATAGTAGTAAGAGTAGCCCAGGTCGCCGGTAAATAGTGTTGAGAGATAAGCAGCAAACTGCTGCCACCATGGTTGGTCAAGGGCAAAACGCTCCACCAGTTCGGCCTTAAGTGCTGGTGTCATCTGCACCAAAGCCTCCTCGCCATAGATTGCCATCAGCGGGTCACCAGGCATCATCCTGGGCAACAGGAAGTTAAGCGTCAGTATGATGAACATAGCTATGAGATATAGCGCAAGATTTCGAATACTGAACATAGATTTGGTTTCCTCTACTTCCGGCTATCCGATGTTCTACATCGGCTTATATTGCATAAAAGCAAGCTTGTTCAATGGAATGGGAATACCAAAGGCAATACCATTGTTTGTATAGAACAGCTCCACGCTGCCATCATGAGCCCAGTACCAATTGGGGTAGTAGAGGGTAAGAGCGGGTAAGTCTTCAGCGTATAGCTCCTGGATTTGACGCACTATATTCACCCTTTTCCCCTGGTCCATCTCTGTAATTTGATTCTCCAGCAGGTCATTCAGCGTCTCGTTTGACGTGTACCGGGCACTAATGAAGCCCTTCCCTATAATTACTTTGTTCAACATGGACGGGTCATAAAGACCTCCATGCCCGTAGATTGAAAGGTCGAAATCCCACGCTTCCACCTTGGCGTCAACCGTCTTTTCTTCCAGTGTCCTGAAGTCTATCTTTATGCCCACTGCTTCCAGTTGCTGCTTGATGAATTGCCCAACTTCCTTGTAGTCAGCCGGAGCTATAAGCTCAAGCTCGAGCTCTTCGCCACCTTTTGTAAAATAGCCATCCTTCATCTCGTAGCCTAGCCCTTCTAGAAGCTGTTTCGACCTGGCTTGGTCATACTCATACTGTGGAGTGTCAGGGTTATACCAGTCACTGGTCGGAGGTATCATGCCCGGGCTACCAGCCAGGGCATGGCCCCGCTGAGTAATTTGCACCAGGGCTTCCCGGTCTATGGCATAAGCTAAAGCCTGTCGGAACTGCTTCGAAGATAAAGGCTCTTTTTGATGGTTTATGGTCAGTTTGGCATTCCATGAATAGGGGGCCGTAATTATAGTAAGCCCCGCCTCTTCCATCTCGGAGACAACTTCAGGTGGTATATCAGCGGCATCTATCGAACCTCCCTTTAGTGCCGCAGGAATCATTTCGGCGCTTATTTTGACGAACTTAATTTCGTCCACAGAAGGTTTGCCAAGGTAGTAGTCATCATAGGCTTTGTAGAGATAGCTACCGTGCTCCTTGCTGTAGTCAGCTAGCGTGTAGGGTCCTGTCCCAATTATTGCTTCTGCAGTAGTAAACTTTTCAGGTTCTTCTACATTTTGCCAGATATGCTGGGGAATCATTGGCTGGGTGCCAGCGACGTCCTGGAAGAATGGAGCGTAAGGCTTGCTTAGATAAAGTTTTACTGTGTATTCATCAATTGCTTCAGCCGATTCGACGATGCTACTATCCACCCACTGGAATGGGTGCTCCTTGGTATAGTTGAATGTAAATACCACATCCTCGGCGGTAAACTCAACGCCATCGTGCCACGTCACATCATCTCGTAGCTTGAAAATATAAGCATTCTCTGCTGATATATACTCCCATTCCTTGGCCAGGGCAGGTACGAAGTCGGAGGCATCTTTCCAGACCAGGGTGTCAAAGAGGAAGCTCATCCTTACATATCCCGGCCCCCTTCCATAATGGGTGTAAGGCGAGGGATAGCCCCAATCTCCCGTGGAATCCGCCACAGTATAGGAAACGGGCTCCAGTGGCTGCCCTGTTTTGCTGCAAGCTGTAACCAATAGGCAGCATAGTAAGGCTAACGTTAGTAAGGCGAGGGACACTTTCAGAGGAGATATTCGGGTTTTCAAATGAGGTATCTTGTATCTTGCTTGGAACAACTCAATCCTCCTTTCTAGCTAAGGATATGCCATCCCCGGCAAGTTGGCTGTATTCTTGCCCAGAACAAGGTATGCACACTGGTTTGCCATCTTGTACTCTGGCTCTGGGTTCCATGATGTTCTCCCCGCAGATACTGCCCTTCACGTCTTTGCATCCTTTCCTAAGTATTTCAGTATTACATGCAGTTGCAATTAATTGCAACAAGGCAGCAAAAAAATTACTCTTTTTCTAGCTCCACCCTGGACTTCACGAAATCAACCTGGCGCACCTTGCCCTGAAAAACTTTCTTTTCCCCAAAGAGGGTCTCTATTTCCACACGATTGCCATCAATAATCATATATGCGATGTCTTCTATGATAGGCTTACCTTCTTCTGTAACTTCGTAAACTTTAGCTAGACACATCTTAATGTCCCTCCTTATTGTTCGTTAATACCTGTCGTGCTTTCTCCAGGTCGTTGGAAGCGGCAGCCATTCTGCCAGCCGCTTCTTGTAGCTGCTGGGCTACTTCCCTGGGTAAAAAAGCAACCTTATCGGCCCATTGGCGAAACTCCTGCTCATGCTCGCGATTGTGCTCAATCCAATAACCAAGCAAAACAGGCAACCTTTGGTGAATATCACTCATGGCACGAGGTTTATTCTTATGGTCAGAGTCTAATATCGCTGCCTTTTTCTCATGGCAGTCGCTGCATTCCCCGGGAATGGCTAAGTGTCTCAGATCGGCTTCAAAATCATAATCTCGAAGCAAAGTATGTTTTAAGGCATACAACACGGATTCGTCCAAATCTGTTATTTTGCCACAGGTGTGGCAGACCAGATGGTGGTGGTGTCCCTTTTCAGCAGCGTGATAGCGAACCCGTCCTTCTCCAAAATCAGCTTCAGTGACTAAATTTAACCTTTTCATTAGCTCCAGAGTTCGATAAACGGTGGAAATATTGCTGTAAGGATAACGGGCATGCAGTTGCTCGAAAATTTCTTCAGCGCTGATGTGGTTATCGGCATTATGGAGAGCTTCGATGACCAGCATGCGCTGTGGAGTTAAGCGGTAACCTTTCTCTCGCAAAATCTTATCGCAACTCATCCAAAATAGAATAGTAACACAGTGTCAAAACTTATTGCAACAAGTTGCATATGACTGGTCCGAAATACATATCCGCTATGGTAACTTTTGTAGCCTCTCTCCCCCCTATTCTATAGGGGAGAATACCGGCAGCATAAATGATTTCCTCTGGTATATAAGTGCCTGAGTATCCTATTACCTTCCCTCCCCTTTCCCTCCAACCCTCTACATAAGGATTGGACAGGGTTTTCGCCGATTCGACCAACTTCTCCATTAGTTCCATTTTCCGTCTCCTCTCATTCTTGAGCCTGCCCAAGCAAAATCCTCAAGTCCTCCATGAGATAATTCCCCAGTTTTCTTGCTTCACCACTGTCCACGCCCGATATAATCCTGGAGAGGGGGTCGGTCAGAAGCTTTGGATTGGTTTCATGTATGCCGTTTATAGTGCGAATCAAGGAGTTCAGTAATTCGCTGACCTCCCTGGTATCGATACCGGCTATTGTCTCAGAAAGCACCGCCCCCAGGAGGTCGGTGGAATTTCAGCAATTCTTGATATCGCCCTGTTGGAGCTTCGGACAACCGAGTTTACCACCGCAGGGGTTGTCGAGATAGCAGAGAACATGAACTCCGGGTTCTCCATTAACACATCGGTTACGGTATTTGTGATTCCTTCGCCAGCTTCAGAAAGGGCTACCGTCGCTTCAGCGAACTTTTCCGGGTCAATGGTTGAAAGGGTATCTCGTAATTTCTGTGAGATGAGCTCCTGGGTCATAGGAGCTTCTTTTCCCAGGAGCATGCCCAGCGCATGCAGCAGAATCTTCATTATCCCAAGGAGCGAATTAATCAACTCGCCGATTTCCCGGGCATCAACATCCTTTATCAGCGGCATACCAGAGACCATCTCGTCGACCGCTTCAGGGGCGAAGTCGCCAATGGCCAAGACATCTCCCGCCAACCCCTCAATTTGCGGTAGAGTCTCCTTTAAGCTTTTAACAGTTATGTTTATAATCGCAGGAAGTATCATCCCCATACTCATTACCTTGCCCAGATTTGCCCACAGCACTTCATTTGATGCCCTTACCATAGCCAGGATATCCTCTGATGAGCCCTCTATCGTCTCCCCGAGCTCACCGAAGTCAGTGGACAAGATGAGGTTGGTAATAAATGGGGATAAGGTATCGGCAAGAAGTGTTGGGTTTTCTTTATGTGCTGTGTTCAGAGCTTGCGCAAGCGAATTTACGGTTTCGGCGATTTCCCGGGCATCAATATCGTTAATGCCCGCTGGAATAGAGGCGGGAATCGTGTCCGGGGGCATTTTCTGCAAAGATTTCAAAGTCTCATTCACGGCAGCGGTAACAGCATTGGTAAGGGAAGGAAAGTTCTCCAGAATGGTAGTTGTGAGTTCGGAGTCTTTCCTCAGGAGTGTCCTCGTCAGCCTTGAGGCTGACTTTGGGTCTATTTCATTTACTACCTGCCTCAATATGCTTTTCATAAGTCGCGTTCTTATTATTTCCCGTGCCACTCGGTCCGTCAGCTCAGTTACACCCTTTTCCCCTTGTTCATTTTCGCTCATTCTACTCACCCCCTATAATGCGTCACACGCATAAAACAATCTTGCTATTTCCATCTGGCATAATTGCTTTCCGCCCATCCAGAATTGTATCATCTTTATACCTCTCAGGTGCTTTTCAGTATCCAGGTCTTTATCACATCTATATCGCCCCATTATGGGCATAGTTTTATGAGCAACATCAATGGCTTTATCAGAGGCAAACTTTTCCCCGCCATCAAGCTGGCTGTAGCCGGCGCTGTCCTGTAGGCACTACCACGGGAGTTAGGCCCACCACCTTCATATTCCTCAGGCCATATCAATTTTTGAACACCTATGTCTATGAATTCTGAACTAGGTCATCAAAAATACTCACCGGTGCGCATGACATAGTTATCAACTATCATCTTTTCACAGATTGTAGAGTAGGCCCTAAAATTCTTAATCTCGAGATGTTTGGCTGGTACCATTTCTCTGAAGCTGACAATCCTTTCATCAAAGAATAAAACGCCTATCTCACTTTGAAAGCACCTGTCCAGAAATTTCTCATCTACCTGATATGGGAAAAGGACATATCCTCTATTGAAACAGCCCTTTAATCCCTCCATGACATGTAATGCACCCAAAGCGTCTTCAGCGCCGCAACACATCATCACACATTCTTCGGCTGGTATCCGGTAACGGTCGATCTTCCAGAAGACTTTGCCTGCTGGTTCGTTTTTACTTTTGATCCAACCGTCGTCTTCGCTATCTCGCAACACAGCTTTGACAAAGTCTTCGTTAAACCCGGTCTTTTCCACTATGGACTCCGTAGGCGTCCACTCATCCTCACTCAACAAATACAGGAAGCCAGTTGGTGCTCCTCCCTTGTTTTCTAAGCGAAGTTTGACCTGCTCTAACTTAGGCTTTATCCCGGCGACATCAGGCTTAAGGTCTGTATTCGGTATCTCCGGCAGGATCTCCACGTAATAACCCATACCGGCTAGATAGGCTCCAGCGACAACCCGGAGTTGCTTTGCCTTAATCACGGTATCTCCTGCTTTCTGCGGCCTCGATGTGCTATAGGGAACTCCTTTTATGTGGCAGAGTCCACGTAGCTGCTAAAATTTACTTCCCCAAAGTTCAGTCATCTCTGGGAAAGGTTCTTGTGCCATCTCTAAGAGTAGCGCAGAAGATAATGTCTGATCGTTGAACTCTCACCGTCGGCAGCTGGGGTTCAGGCATCTCCAGGGTAAGAGCTCCTTTGGGGCAAGCTTCAACGCACTTCCCACAACCATTGCAGTTTACCATAACAGAGGTAAATATTCTGTGTGGTATATCCTCCAATCTTTGGGGGGCATTTTCTCCCACCGGAGGAGGCTCAGTGTTTATAAATCCAATACAATTCGGGCCCGCCTCTAAACAAGCCTTCACACACTTCAAGCACAATATCGCGTTTCCACATGCCTCTTC
Source organism: uncultured Dehalococcoidales bacterium (assembly GCA_964450165.1). GTDB lineage: Bacteria > Chloroflexota > Dehalococcoidia > GIF9 > AB-539-J10 > CG2-30-46-19. The sequence goes on along the minus strand of CAYVCJ010000027.1, from coordinate 2,379 downwards.
ATCTACATGAAGGACTGGCCTTGGTGTTATATGTGTATATTCCATTTCATCGCTCCTTTCATCCAGATTCACTTTCCAGGTCACCAATTATCCACCAGAGAAGGGTACGATGACCGATCCACCAGCTTTATTGCTCCATAGGGACAAGCCGACCGGCATAACCCACAACCAAAGCACGCTTGAGGATCAATGTACATCACGCGGTCTACCGGAGAATACCTCATTGCCCCAAACTGACAGCGGTGCATGCAGACCGGATACTCCTTACATCCCTCCTTGCATTTTGCCAGGTCGACCTCAGCTACATATTCGCCCTTACGCTGAGCATTTACCACTCCGTAAGATAACCTGAACTTTGTTGGTATGCAATCGGTGGCGGTGCAGTGACACATAACTACGGGAGGAATTCCATCAGAATCAACAGCGGCATGCCAAACTGAATGCAGAAATCCTTTTTTATCGCATTCTATCTCGAACTCTTTTGCTTCTTCCTTAGAGAGAACTTTTGAATCTTTCTCCCAGGGCCTTTCTTTCAGGGCAGTTTCAACCCCCCAAAGATAAAGGCAACGCAGAGAGTCCGTCTTACCAAAATATCTGCGGCAGGCGCAGTGCATAAGCAAAAAAGGTCCCTTACAAAGGTCTATTATCTTAAGGGCGTCTTCTAAAGGAACGACCTGCCCACCATGACCGATCATCTGTTCCAAGGCCACGCTCAGGCTATCCGAAGAATACACATCTGGGCACGATTCATCGGCGATTGTCATGGCGCCTACCTCAAAGCTATTTTTTTGTACACCAGTTAGCATCTTTACGGTAGCTTCATGAGCTCCAGAACCGTAAAGCTCATCACGGTAATTATCAGGATTGAGATACCACTTGGTGCCACCTCCATATTCCACGCAATACCGGCACATCTCTTATCCTCCTTCTTCTAAATTTTGAGCGACTATTTCCGCCTCGAGAAAGCAACCTCTGCCCCAACCCCACATAGGCCCTTTTTACTATATGCTTGTCACTATATAGTTGTCAATGGAGCGAATTGATAGGCTCAAGCCAGTAATTCCTGCCTGACCTGAAAGTGATTTCTGTCGGTTTCCTGGATTTTTTTCAATAAATTTTTGACCGATAAGCAAGCGGGCGAATCTTCGGGTAAATCCCATAATGGTTTCCCTTTCAGATTGTAGTCCTTGACATTAGTATCATAGTCCATTTTGCCCAAATAATGCTGACTTAGGTCTTGGAGGGACTTTTCTACCTCTCCGTTAAACTCATAATTTCCTATCAGATAGAAGTAATCATAGGTTATCTTTACCCCTTCAATAATGCGCTTCATTCTTTCTATGTGCTTCATAGATTTTAACGAGGGATCTGATAACACAAACAGGTCACTTATATGTGATACTACTCTTCGATTCAGATGCTCTAATCCAGCCGGCGAATCTATCACTACGTTTTCATATCCCGTGATCAGTTTGGGAATTATCCCTTTGAGTGAATTATCTGCGAGACAATAACAACCCTCGGTCCACTTTGCTCCTAAAGTGACCAGGTCAAATTCTTCACTTTTATATATGCAGTTGCTATAGAACGAAGTTTCCAGGTCATCAAAATATAAGCGAGAAGTCAATGCTCCCGTCTGCTTGGTACCGAAAACCACGTTCGAAACGGTACTCACTTCTTCCTTTTCTAAATCTATTCCGAGCATGTCGCATAGACTCTGGTCAGGGTCAACATCAATCAATAATAAAGGAGGAGCTAAGTATTTACTGATCATGGCACAAAATGTGGATTTCCCGGTTCCCCCTCTTCCCGTAGAAACAATTACCCTCGTCATTTCTTCACCTGTATTCTTCTACCCTTTTCGTATCTGGTAGCTGACAAAGAACTGCCATTTGCCGGGGTTATCTTCCCACGTACCATGCTTGCCTGATAGTATGTTATGCGACCAGAATCTTGTCAATTTATCGTGCTCGTTGAGATGTCCAGTGACGCATTGGCCTCCTCTTTCTGTCATTGCGAGGAGTGATAGCGACGAAGCAATCTCGTTGCTGTAATAATGGCCTTTATGTGAGATTGCCACGCTTCGCTCGCAATGACAATAGAAAAAGGTGCAATGACATAGTTATCGACGACTATCTTCTCACAGATTGTGGAGTAGGCTTTAAAGTTCTTAATCTCGAGATGTCTGGCTGGTACCATTTCTCTGAAGCTGACAACATGGCTTTGACAAAATCTTCGTTAACCCCGGCCTTTTCCACCATGGTGTGATTTTAACTGCTGGATGCCCCGCCTACCTCAGAGAAACCGTCGTTTCGTCATTTCTCCTCACCACGACCTTCCCTTCTTCCTCCAGATAATCCAAGTACGAAAGAACCACTG
>CAYVCJ010000026.1:2552-14392 GCA_964450165.1 uncultured Dehalococcoidales bacterium | reverse complement strand
CTGCTGCCCACTCTTGGTGGGCAGACAGGGCTTAACCTCGCGGTAGAGTTAGCTGATGCCGGTATAGTTGATAAATATAATGTAAGGCTTTTGGGGACATCGGTGCAAACGATAAAGAAGGCTGAAGAGAGGTCGTTATTTAAACAGCTTCTCATCGATATTGGTGAGCCTGTGCCGCAGAGCGCCACAGTAAAATCAGTTGAAGAAGCCAAGGAATTGGCGAAATCCATTGGTTTACCCTTGATTGTCCGTCCTTCTTATACTTTAGGTGGGACTGGTGGCGGCGTTGCTTACACCATAGAACAACTTGAGAAAGTAGTTGCCAATGGGCTGGAGAATAGCATAAGCCACGAAGTTCTGGTGGAGCAGTGTCTCCTTGGCTGGAAGGAGATTGAATATGAGGTTATGCGTGATGCCGCTGATAACTGTATTACCATCTGTAACATGGAGAACATTGACCCTATGGGCGTGCACACTGGGGACAGCATTGTAGTAGCTCCCAGTCAGACGCTTACCGATAAAGAATACCAGATGCTCAGGTCGGCGAGCATTAACATTATAAGGGCTTTGGGCGTTGAAGGTGGCTGTAACATACAGTTTGCCCTTACCCCTCATCCAATAGTCGCTGAAAAGTGGGCTCCAGACCAAATCAAGGTGGAGAAAAGTCAGTATTATGTGATTGAAGTCAACCCGCGTGTTAGTCGTAGCTCAGCTCTTGCCAGTAAAGCCACTGGCTACCCCATTGCCCGAGTGGCTGCTAAGGTAGCCATCGGCAGAAGGCTTGATGAGATACCCAACAGGGTTACCGGTAAAACGATGGCATCCTTTGAGCCTGCTCTCGATTACTGTGTGGTCAAAGTTCCAAGATGGCCTTTCGATAAGTTTGCTTTGGGTGATAGAGAACTTGGCAGCCAGATGAAGGCCACCGGTGAAGTGATGGCTATTGGGAGATGTTTTGAAGCTGCTCTCCAGAAGGCGGTACGCTCTTTAGAGTTTGGTAAACGAACTTTACTCTGGGAGGATTCCAATTGGGGGAAGAAGAAAAGGCTTGCTTCTTACCCGCTTCACCCCAATGACCTGAGAATATGGGCGATTATGGCAGCGCTGAGAAGGGAAGCTACACCTGAAGAGCTTTCCCAGCGCACTGGGATAGACCCCTGGTTTATCTACAAGCTTCAAAATATCGTTGGGATGGAAAAACAGCTTCTTTCTGAACCGTTGACTCCTGAGCTTCTCCGGAAGGCAAAACGGCTTGGTTTCTCTGATGAACAAATCGGCACGCTAGCTGATAGATTGCCAGAACAGGTGAGACAAATTCGCCATCAATGGGATATTCGTCCGGTGTATAAGATGGTGGATACCTGTGCTGGCGAATTTGATGCCGAAACCCCTTATTTTTACAGCACATATGAGAAAGAAAATGAAGCTGAGCCATTGAAGGGCAGGAAAGCTTTAGTTATCGGCAGTGGGCCGATACGCATCGGACAGGGGATTGAGTTTGATTATTGTTGTGTTCATTCTGCCTGGGCGCTTCAGGGAGCCGGGATAAAGAGCATCCTGGTTAATTCTAATCCAGAAACAGTCTCCACTGATTTTGATACCAGCGACCGCCTTTACTTTGAAGCTCTGGATGAGGAAAGCATTCGGGACATACTTGAAAATGAAGGTGAGGCTGTCCCACCCTCTATTGTTCAGTTTGGCGGGCAGACAGCCCTCAACATGGTTGAGCCACTGGTACGCAGTAATTCACCGATACTCGGTTCCGGTGCTGAAGCCATAGATATAGCTGAAGACCGTCATCGCTTCGAAGACTTTCTGGACAGGTTGGGCATTCTTCAGCCGCCAGGCGCCGGGGTGCGCTCTATTGAGGAAGCACTGAATGTAGCTAACTCTCTTGGCTATCCGTTGCTGGTTCGTCCCAGCTATGTCCTCGGTGGCAGGGCTATGGAAATCGTGCATAATAAAACTGAGTTGATTCGCTATCTAACCATGGCTTTAGAGCTGAATAGTCAACATCCTGTCCTTATCGATAAGTACTTGCAGGGTAAGGAGGTTGAGGTGGATGCTGTCTGTGATGGGGAGGGGGTGCTTATTCCGGGCATAATGGAGCATATTGAACGGGCTGGTGTGCACAGTGGCGATGCCGTGGCTATTTATCCCGGAGTCAATTTAACCGAGGAGGAAGTAAACACTATGGTGGATTACACCACCAGAATTGGCCTGTCCTTGCAGGTTAAAGGCTTGATGAACGTTCAGATGCTCATCATGAGGGAGGACGGGCGTTCCTCAGTATATGTCTTTGAGGTAAATCCCAGGGCCAGCAGAACCGTGCCTTTCATTTCTAAGGTGACCGGTGTTCCCTTGGTGCGAATTGCCATCAAGGTAATGGCTGGCATTAGTCTTGCTGAGCAGGGTTATAACGGGGGATTGTGGAAGAAGCAAAAATTGGTAGGTATAAAGGCTCCCGTTTTCTCCATGTCCAAGCTGATCGGGGTGGATAATTATCTTGGACCTGAGATGAAATCCACTGGTGAGGTGATGGGTGTTGATTACACCTTTGATGCTGCCCTGGTCAAGGCACTTCTGGCTGCCGGGTTGATGTTGCCTGGTGAAGGTGGTTTATTACTGAGCATTGCGGATAGGGATAAAGCTGAATCACAGCCTTTAATCGAGAAATTGCATTCGCTTCAATATGGACTTTATGCTACGGAAGGAACTGCAGCTATGATTGAAGGAATGAATCTCCCGGTGAAAATGGTGACCAAGAAGTTAGGTAAAGGGCATCCCAATGTTATTGATGTTATTCAGGATAATTCTGTGGCTGGGGTTATTAACACTGTCACTGGAGGTCGGCTTCCCTTGAGGGATGGGTTTGATATACGGCGTGCTGCTGCGGAAAAAAGAATACCTTGCTTTACTTCGCTGGATACCGCCCGCGTGGTTGTGGAAGCGATGAGTGGTGTCAGCAAAACCTTCAACGTTCAGCCGCTGAGGGAATATCTAAGGGGAACTCCGAAATCCAAAGCACGAAATCCCAAACAATATCAAAACCCAAAATCCAAATGACCCAAAGTGTTTTTGAATTTAGAGCATTGAAATTTTGAATTTGTTTAGAGTTTAGAAATTCGAATTTAGGATTTAGCATGAAACAGTTCTTGTACACTGTAACTTCTAACGTGGAGGTCATGCCAGGCGTGTATCTTATGTGGCTTGAAGCACCTGATATTGCTTCTCATGCTCAACCGGGGCAATTCATTACGGTGTGCTGTGAAGAATTGATACTGCGTCGTCCTTTCAGTGTTCATCAGGTCTCATTTTTGTCCTCTCCCTCGACGGGAGGTGAGGTTAGTCCTGAGCGTAGCGAAGGAACTGGTGAGGGTGGGATTGCCATTTTGTTTAAAGTAGTTGGCAAAGGAACTCTTGGGTTATCAAAGATGCAAGCGGGTAACAAGATAGACGTTCTTGGACCATTGGGTAGGGGGTTCGACATTGCGGCGGATTCGAAGAATTTACTGCTGGTGGGTGGTGGCATCGGCATTGCGCCGCTTATCTTCCTGGCTCAATATGCTTCGCCTCAATATCAGGTAACCTTAATTCATGGAGCGAGCACCGCTGCTCAGATTTATCCCTTTTTGTCATTGCGAGCCGAAGCCCTGAGCATAACGAAGGGGCAGCGAAGCAATCTCTCACCTTTGCCTGAGAAGGTTCAATTCATCCCTGTTACCGAGGATGGCACCCTGGGCAGGAAGGGCATGGTAACCGACATCCTGCCTGACTTTCTCAGTTGGGCTGACCAGATATGTGCTTGTGGTCCTGTGGATATGTATAAAGCGATGGTGGAATTATTGACTTGTCATTCTGAGCGAAGCGAAGAATCTAAGCTAAGGAATTGCCAGGTTTCCCTGGAGATGAGGATGGGGTGTGGCATCGGAGCTTGTCGTAGCTGCACCATAAATACCAGGCATGGCTTAAAACAAGTATGCCGGGACGGTCCGGTGTTTGAGCTAAACGATGTTCTATGGCAGGAGGTAAGAATATGACTGTAGTCACTAAAAGCATCACATTTAAAACCAAAGGTAATTGCGACTTCATCGATATAACTGCGCAGGTAGCAGATGAGGTAAAGCAATCGGAAGTAAACAATGGCGCAGTAACCTTGTTTATATCCGGCTCAACAGCCGGGATTACCACCATTGAATATGAGTCCAGGCTTCTTGGCGATTTCAAAGACATGTGGGATAGGGTGATACCCCAGAATATCCCTTACGAACATAACAAAACCTGGGGCGATGGCAATGGGCATTCTCATGTGCGCGCTTCTATGCTTGGAGCTTCGCTCACGATACCTTTTGCAGGCAAGAGACTAGCTTTAGGCACCTGGCAGCAAATAGTGTTTATTGATTTCGATAACCGCTCCAGGTCGCGGGAGTTAGTGCTTCAGATCATGGGTGAATGAACAACCCCAAAATTGCGGAAGCTAAACCCGAGGCGGAGTAATATGATAGCGGCTGGGAATAACACCGGGAGTTCCTAAGGAGCGATGGAAGAGTCCAGATTGATACTCGATCTGGCGATAGTTCTTGGGGCTGCATTGGGTGGTGGTTTAATTGCCAGATTGCTAAAGCAGCCTGCAATTCTGGGCTACGCCGTTGCCGGCATTGCTATCGGCCCTTATGCGCTGGGTTTGGTTCAGAACACTCGTAACATAGAGATTCTAGCTACTATTGGTGTCGTGCTGCTCCTCTTTACTTTAGGTGTTGAGTTCTCCTTCCACGAACTGAAACGGATAAGAAATGTAGCCATTTTTGGTGGCATTGGTCAGATAGTAGTAACGACTACCCTGGGAATGTTTGCTGCTATGTATCTATTGGGGCAGGGCCTTCGCGAAGCAATTGTCTTTGGTTTTTTGATTGCTCTGAGCAGCACTATGGTAGTGCTTGGGATGTTGTTTGACAGAGGTGAAGCAACCTCACCACATGGCCGGGTGATGATAGGTATCCTGTTATTGCAGGATATTGCTGCTGCCTTCGCCATGTTTATCCTACCGGTGCTGGGAACAGATAGTGGAAGTTTATTACCTGCGTTGGGTGTAGCTTTTCTCAAAGCTGCAGCCTTCATTGCTCTGGTGTTGGTTGCTGGCGTCTGGCTGATACCCCGTTTGTTGAGGCGCATAGCCCTGCGACAATCCAGGGAGCTATTCATCATCTCTATCGCAGGATTGTGCTTAGGAGGTGCTTTTGCTGCTTACTACTTTGGTTTATCTGCGGCTTTAGGCGCCTTTGTCATGGGTCTTATGGTCAGTCAGTCGGACTTCGCCCATCAAGCACTTGGTGACATAGTGCCATTGCGTGATTTGTTTGCTGCGCTCTTCTTTGTATCAGTTGGCATGCTTATAGATTTACACTTTTTGTTAGCCAATATTACTTATTTGCTGGTGCTGGTTGCAGCTATTATCTTAATGAAGTTTGCTATTTGCTCCGGTATTACTTACGCGTTTGGCTATCGGGGTAAAACAGCGCCACTGGTAGGCGCAGGCATGACGCAGGTCGGTGAGTTTAGTTTTGTTCTAGCAGAATTAGGCTTGGGGGTAGGAGTAATTACTGGATATACCTATTCAATGATACTTGGCAGCGCTATCATCACCATATTACTCACACCATTTGTTTTTGCTTTGGTCTCCAAAATCTGTGTCAGACGGAGGGAAGTTATGGAAGTTGCTGGTGGAGGTAAGAAACAGCTTGCCATAGAAACCCCGAATTTGACCAACCATGTAGTCATTTGTGGGCATGGTCGGGTAGGTGGTACCATTGCTCGGATTCTTGGTCAGTTGGCTATCCCGTATGTAGTTACTGACCTTGACCCAAAGACTATATCTGAATTGCAGGCGGAGGGAGTGCCGTGTGTCTACGGAGATGCAGGCAACCCGAGCGTGCTTTATGAGGCGGGGATAAAGGAGGCTATCATTCTGGTACTTGCTGTTGCTGACCCTGTGGCGGTAAGACTTGCCCTTGACCATGCTCGGCGAATTAATCCAAACCTGGAGGTAATTGCTCGCGCTCATAATGATTCCGAGTTCAAGTTTTTGCAGGCTAGGGGTGTTTCTGGAGTAGTTCGACCTGAAACTGAGGCTGGCCTAGAAATTGTGCGACACATCTTGTACCGCTTAAATATGCCCGAGGCTGAAGTTGAGAAGACTATCACTGACCAGAGATAGGAATGCTTTATGTAAGTGTACCCTGAATAAGTGTTGTCTGCTTCATTTCATATAGATGGGTACAACCCTTTGACAGAATAGTAAGAAAAATCATACAATACGGATTTAGCTCAGTACGGGAGGGAAACATGGAACAAGAGGATAAGGGCATAATAGGTAAATGTTTTGGCTCCACAGTAGTTGGTGCCCGAGGTCAGTTGGTAATTCCGGTAGAAGCTCGAAGAGAACTGGGTATAGATGTCGGCACCAAGCTTCTGGTGTTCAACCAGTTTCGAGGTAGGGGGCTTACCTTTGTCAAAGTTGAGGCAGTGGAAGAGTTGCTTAACATTATGAGCCGCCGAATTACTGAGTTTGCCAAGCTTGTGAAGGAAACTGAAACCCGATGATATTAAAATAGAGAATGAAAGCAATCGAAGTTAAAAATTTAACCAAAATATTTGGTCACCTTGTCGCTGTGGACCATATCTCATTTGAGGTTGAGGAAGGGGAGATTTTTGGCTTTCTTGGTGCTAATGGAGCGGGCAAGACAACCACTATCATGATGTTGGCTACGGCTCGCATCCCTACTTCTGGGACGGCCACCGTATCTGGATATGATATCACCCGGGATGGGAGTAAGATTCGGGAATCCATCGCTGTAGTGTTTGAGGAGCTAAGTCTGGATGTTGATTTGACTGGCAGGGAGAATCTCGATTTTCACGCTCGGATGTATCACATTCCCAAAAAAACGAGAGAAGAAAGGATATCTCGAGCCTTGGAGTTGGTAGGGTTGAAAACCAAGCAAAACATGTTGGTGAAGCATTACTCTGGTGGTATGCAACGCAGGCTGGAGATAGCCAGGGCGATGGTGAATCAGCCCAGAATTTTGTTTTTGGATGAGCCAACTTTAGGCTTGGATGTGCAGACAAGAAGGATGCTATGGGATTACGCTAAGAAACTAAATAGAGAATCAGGTACCACTATATTACTAACCACCCATTATGTGGAAGAAGCTGATTATCTCTGTGACAGAATAGCTATTTTGGAGCAAGGGAAAATATTGGTGACTGATACTCCTGAGGGGTTGAAAAGCTCCCTTGGTGATAGCTTGCTGTCCGTCAAGCTTTCCCAGGGTGGGGGCGAGCTGGCAGGGCTGTTGAGGGGGCTAAATTGGGTCAAAGAGGTTAATCAGCGTGATGGTTGGCTTGACTTAAGCGTAGAGAGCGAGGAGACGAAAATCCCTGAAGTGGTCAGGCTATCCAAAGACCATGGATTTGCTATCTCCTCTATTAAGCAGCATAAGCCGAGCTTGGAAGATGCTTTCTTACACTATGCAGGCAGAAAGCTGGAAGACAAAAATCATGAGTAACGTCATAGAAATTGAGAACCTTACCAAAGAATTTGATGGGCTTGTAGCTGTAGACCATGTTACCTTGAACGTCAGAGAAGGTGAGGTCTTTGGCTTCCTTGGCCCCAATGGCGCTGGCAAGACGACCATTACAAAGGTGTTGTGCACTATCCTGAATCCCACTTCAGGTTCGGTTAAGGTTTGTGGCTACGATGTTACACGCGGGAGGGATAGCATTAGGGAATGCATTGGGATTGTGTTCCAGGACTCCTGCATCGATAAATTTCTTACCGGCAGAGAAAACCTGGATTTCCACGGCAGGATGTACCACATGGACAGGAAGACAAGGGCGGAAAGGATAGCGGAGGTGCTCAACTTAATGGAATTAAAAGGTAAGGAGGATATCAAAGTCAGCGACTTGTCAGGTGGTACGCAACGCAGATTTGAAGTTGCAAGGGGATTTATGAACCACCCTGCGGTACTGTTTTTAGATGAGCCGACCTTAGGCCTTGACATACAAACAAGAAGGAATCTATGGAACCACATCAGAACGCTAAATGAACAGGAAGGCATAACTATCATCCTTACCACCCATTATATAGAAGAGGCAGATTACCTTTGTCATCGAGTAGCTATCATAGACCAGGGCAGGATAGCAGTGGTGGATACTCCAGGGAAGTTAAAGGAAGTAGTGGGCATTAGTTTGATTTCGCTACAGCTAGCCGATGGAAAAAGCGATGAGTTGACAAGTTTGTTGAAGAGAATTGATTGGATAAAGGGAATTGAATGGCGTCACAGTTCGCTGGAACTGAGCGTTGAAGGTGGCGAAGAAAGGGTGCTCCAGTTTGTTGAACTTGCCAATGAGCATGGATTTGTGATAACAGCTATTGATTTACGCCAGCCAAGCCTGGAGGATGCTTTCCTGCACTATACCGGGAGAGAGATAAGGGAAGAGGAAGGAAGCATAAAAAGACTCTGGAAAACAAGAATGACTGGAAAAAGGAAGTGAAGAGATGGAGGCAATAAGAGCTACCAAATTCATAGACCCATTGCCCATTTACACCATGTGGCTGAGGCAGATAAAGAGATTCTTAAGGGTGAAATCTCGACTTGCCAGCTCAATATTGATGCCCTTTCTTTTCCTCGCCTTTCTTGGATTGCCACTAAGCTTCATCCCCGGTTTGAAAATAGGGGAAATGAATTACCTTGACTTCTTAGCTCCGGGGATAGTGGGTATGACTCTATTATTTTCCGCTACAATTTCAGGAGTGTCTGTCATCTGGGATAAGGAATTTGGTTTCCTCAAAGAGGTATTGGTGGCTCCAGTTAACCGATTCTCAATTATATTGGGTAGAAGCCTGGGAGGTATGACCATAGCTTTAGTGCAAGCTCTCATTATTGTGGCAATAGCCATGGCTATGGGAGTGAAAATATCCGGCATCTCGGGCTTCTTTCTGTCAATTGTGTTTATGATTCTCACCTGTGCTACCTTCACCGGGCTGGGCTTGATTATTGCTGCGAAGCTGGCTGACACTCAAGGTTTCATGTCCATAATGAACTTAGTAATAATGCCGATATTCTTCCTGTCTGGCGCCTTCTTTCCTTTGCAAGCTATGCCAGCAGGAATTAGATATATAATGTATATTAACCCGCTTACTTATGGGGTAGATGGGTTGAGGGGTGCGCTTGTCGGCGGTGCTGCCTTTCCTTTATGGCTTGACTTTGCAGTTCTTCTGGTACTATCAATAGTTCTGGCAGGATTGGGAGCTTATCTCTTTTCTAAAATGGAAGCTGACTAGCCCAGACTATCCTGCTTTCACCTTGAGTGATAAAAAAGTTTCAAATGCTATGTTAAAAAATCTAAGGATTTCTCTCTTCTTAGCTTACAAGTCCGTAATCAGAGGCAGGAAGAGCATCTCAACTGCGCTTATTGCGATTATGATTAGCATTTTTATTCTTCTTGGCTTTGTTCCTTCCATTTTACTTGGTCTAACAGAGACAATGAACAAGCAAACGGTGGAGAATACGTACGCAAACATAATTATCGAACCGGGAGAAGATGAGGACTACATTATAAGCGCGCCTTTATTGCAGAAAAGAATTAATAATATTCCCGGAGTAATAGGTAGTGCAGGCCATTATATTGTTCCAGCAACATTTACTTATGATGAAAATAAAGATGGCAAAGATGTAAAAACTGCTCAGTGGTTGGTGGATTCTATAGACCCTGAACAGGAAATAAGAGTGACTAAAATTCATCAGAACATGGTAGCTGGTGAATATTTGGACGAATCGGATCGCCAGAAAATTATTTTAGGCAGAGAGATCTCCGGTGGATATGGAGCCCAACTTCCGATAAAGTCTCTGGAAGGGGTGGAAATAGGCGATGAGATAACACTGACTTTTAATAACGGCGTTCAAAGAGATTATGAGGTAAAGGGAATATTTAGCACAGGCTGGGCTTTTGCTGATATACAGGCTTTTATTACAGAAAAGGAGATGGAGTCTATTTTAGGGGTGCATAATAGAGCTTCAGAAATCCTGGTTAAAATTGAGCAACCTGGTCAAGAGGAAAGATACATTCAAGAACTTAGAAGAATGGGATTAATAGAAGAGAAGGTTCATCCTTGGACAGATTATATGGGTATGGTGTCGGGTATAACTGAAAGCCTTGGTAAAATTAGATTGCTGGTTACCGGATTTCTCTTAATCGTAGCCGCTTTGGTTTTCTATGTTATTATCTTTATTGATATTACTCATAAAAGAAAGCAAATTGGCATTTTAAAAGCCCTTGGCATAGGAAAGGGGATAATTATTAATTCTTATATTCTACAGGCTTTATTTTACGCCACTTTAGGAATAGGATTAGGAGTGGTGGCAGTCCATTTCTTACTCATACCTTATTTTGTCAGTCATCCTCTAGATTTTCCTTTAGGCTTTGTTAGTTTAGTCATGACTAAAGAACTGTTGATTATTAACAGCCTAATTCTATTTGTTGTCGCTATTATCGCCGGCTTTATCCCTTCTTGGCAAACTACCCGAGAGAATATCTTAAAAGCAATTTGGGGAAGGTAAATTCAAGATGGTGAAAGTTGAAAATCTAAAAAAGGTTTATCCGGGCAAAGTGCCAGTAGAAGCTCTTAAAGGAATAACTTTTGAAGTTGAAAGTGGAGAGATCTTAGGCATAATGGGTCGAAGCGGAGCTGGTAAATCAACCCTGCTTCATCAGCTTGGTTTGCTAGATAACCCAACCAGTGGGAAAATTCTTATTGACGGTGTCGATGTTCTTAAATTATCCGATTCCGAGAAAAAGCAATTCAGATTGGAGAAACTGGGTTATATTTTCCAGGAATACACTCTTATACCAGAATTGACTGTGGTAGAAAATGTTTATCTGCTCTCATGGGCTAGTAGCAAAGATAAAAAGGATTATAAAAAAGCTGCTAGGGAGTTTTTAGAAATGGTGGAATTGGGGAACAGATTACATCATCTTCCTCATGAGCTTTCGGGAGGAGAACAACAGCGAGTGGGGATAGCCCGATCTTTAGTTAATAACCCTAAGGTATTATTTGCTGATGAGCCCTGTGCTAATTTGGATAGCAAATCAGCAGAAACAATCTTTAAGCTCTTGACCAAATTAAACAAGGAGTTAGGCCAAACTATTGTTATAATTACTCACGAACCGGAAGACAAAAAGTATCTGGAGAGAATTATTTATCTAAAAGATGGACTGATTGAGAAGGAAGAAAAGACTGACTAAACAAATTTTCCTATTTTGCGTTTCAAATTGCTGTTATAACGAGCAGTTTGCCAAAAGGCGTAATCATACTAAAGTATGAGCCCCAAATCAGCCATTTTGCTGATTACAAGAGGAAGATATAACAAAATAAACTTATAAAGTAGAAAGAAGAGAGAGGTAAAAAAAATGAAGAAATGGCTAATTGTGGTAACCGTAATTTGTCTGGTCAGTGTGTTTTTCACTGGCTGTCTCGGTTCGAACAACGAGGTTCAAGAAACTGCCGAGGCTATGCGAGGCGATTTGGTGATAAGCGTTGATGTCAGTGGAAACCTGGAGATGCCACGCAAGGTAGACCTGTCGTTTGGCACCTCAGGGATGATTAAGGCGATAATGGTGGGGGAGGGGGATAGGGTTGTGAAGGGGCAGACTTTAGCTAAACTTGATGCTCCCATCCTGGAGGCAAACGTGGCGATGGCTGAGCTTAATCTGGAGCAGACGATTTATCCTTATTATTCCTATACTCATGCCAGTAATGTACCGGGGACATGGCTGGCTCTGGA
>CAYVCJ010000026.1:0-2452 GCA_964450165.1 uncultured Dehalococcoidales bacterium | reverse complement strand
CAACTTTCTGCGATGACATACGCTAATCCGGCGATCTGTTTGATCGACCCCAGCGAGATAAAACTGAGCGGCGTGATTGATGAAATAGACGTTCCCAAGGTCAAGCTAGGGCAGGAAGCGGTTATCACGTTAGACGCTTTACCTGATAAAGAAGTGAAGGGCAGGGTAACTTTTATCTCTCCAGCAAGCACTGTCCAAACCGGTGTGGTGTTTTATGAAACCACCATAGCTCTGGAGAATCCTGACGAAGAACTCAAGGATGGTATGAGCGCTAGCGCTGAAATTGTTATTGAGCAGCACGATGATGTGTTGTTGATACCAAACCGGGCTATCCAGGGTAGCCTGGAAAAGCCCTGGGTGCAGGTGGTCACCAACGGTCAAATTGAAGAAAGGCAGATTAGCATGGGTTTGAACGATGGTATGTATACTGAAGTCTTGTCTGGATTAGAGGAAGGGGAGGAGGTAGTTTTGCCTGAAGTATCACAATTTCAGATGTTTTAGGGTTGGATGATCGAGCTTGATAACATAACCAAGGTGTACAAGATGGGGCAAACGGAGGTTGTTGCCCTCAATGGGGTAGATTTACGCATTGAGCAGGGGGAGATGGTATCCATTGTAGGACCATCAGGCTCGGGTAAATCTACGTTAATGAACATTATCGGCTGCCTTGATAAACCAACTTCAGGCCAATATCGCCTGGAGAAAATCGAAGTGAGCAAGCTTAGCGATAATAAATTGGCTGAAATAAGAAACAAAAAGGTAGGATTTGTTTTCCAGAGCTTTAACCTGTTGCCTAGAACCACTGCTTTAGCCAATGTGGAATTGCCGCTTATTTATGGTGGCGCTGGGAATCGGCGACAGAGAGTGTTACAAGCCCTTGAATCTGTGGGGCTGGCTCAACGAGCGCATCACAGGCCTAACGAGCTTGCTGGTGGTGAACAGCAAAGAGTAGCCATCGCTCGAGCATTGATAAACAATCCCTCTCTTATTTTAGCTGATGAGCCTACTGGTAATCTTGATACACAGACCAGCAAGGAAATCATGCTCCTTTTCCAAGAGCTGAATGGGCAGGGAATAACCATCATTTTGGTGACTCATGAACCTGATATTGCTGCTTATACGCAACGTATCATTAGAATGCGCGATGGTAAAATCGAAGAGATAGTATGAAGGTAAAGGATTCTATCGTTACTGCCTTGCGTGCCTTATCTGGTAATAAATTGCGTTCCGCTTTGACCATACTGGGTGTTTTAATCGGCGTAGCTGCAGTTATCTCTGTTGTTTCCCTGGGTAGAATAAACCAGGAAATGCAACGGGAGCAATTTGCAGCATTGGGAACTAATCTCATATATGTTCTCCCCGGCGCACCTTCTGCCATGATGGGCCTAGGTGGGCCCATGGGAACTGCCCAAACATTAACCTTAGAGGATGCTGAAGCGATTGCTGACCCCCGTAATGCTCCTTCGGTAGCTCTGGTAGCACCAGCAATACAAACTTCCGCTCAGGTAAAAGCCGGGGCAGAAAATATGGGTGCCAGGATTGGTGGGGTAACACCAGAATACCAGCAGGTCAATAACCTTGAACTAGCTCAGGGTAGATTTATCAATGATAATGACTATGCAGGAAGGTCAAGGGTGGTGGTCTTAGGGAGCCATATAAATGAAGAATTGTTCGGGTTGATGTCTCCCGTTGGTCAAACGTTAAGGCTGAACGGTCAGCAGTTTAAGGTCATCGGTGTACTGAAAACCAAAGGGGGTGCCTTTGGAGTTGAGGACTTGATGATATTTGCTCCCTTATCTACGGTGCAATCGACACTGTTTGCTCAGCAAGCAGGCAGCACAGGGCATACCATTCATATGATCGGCGTTCAGGCAAAAAGCGGAAGCGAGATAAACTCGGCAAAAGGACAAATTATTAATGTCTTGCAGCAGCGACATCATATCAGGCCAGGAGAGGAGGATGACTTCAGTGTCATGAGCATGGATGCTGTAGCTCGTATTTTTGACCAATTGCAAATGATACTGATACTCATTCTTGGCGCTATTGCAGGTGTGTCTCTGCTCGTTGGTAGTATAGGAATCATGAATATCATGCTTGTTTCTGTGGTACAGCGCACCAGAGAAATTGGTCTCAGGAAAGCACTGGGAGCCAAACGCAGTGACATTTTAATGCAGTTCCTCACTGAATCTGCGGTGCTAAGTATTTGTGGTGGTATTATCGGCATTGTCTTGGGATGGCTTGTAA
The DNA here is from genome assembly GCA_964450165.1 of uncultured Dehalococcoidales bacterium. GTDB lineage: Bacteria > Chloroflexota > Dehalococcoidia > GIF9 > AB-539-J10 > CG2-30-46-19. The sequence continues at coordinate 208 of CAYVCJ010000026.1, read as the reverse complement.
TCAAGATTGCCTCCGTCATAGCCACTGGTGCTGGTTTTCCTTTCCCGGCGATGATGCCTGCGGATGTTATTGCGTTAGCATTGGGAGTGTCGCTTTTTGTTGGGCTTGCCTCCGGTATTTATCCGGCATTCCGTGCAGCGCGTCTTGACCCTATTGAAGCCCTTCGTCACGAATAAACAACATGGTGATGTCATTGCGAGGAGCGGGA
>CAYVCJ010000025.1:8472-14445 GCA_964450165.1 uncultured Dehalococcoidales bacterium | reverse complement strand
TCTATGGCCCGGTTCCGTCATGGCGGCTGGGCAGGTCATTGGGGATAGATCTTCTCGGCACTGAAGGTAAAACCTGCCCCTTTGATTGCGTTTATTGCCAGTTAGGGCGAACTTCATATTCTCTAATTGACAGGAGAGAGTTTGTTTCTATAAAACGCTTAGCTGAAGAATTGGAATCAGTAAAGGGCTTGGACATTGATTATGTTACCTTCTCCGGTATGGGAGAGCCAACTTTAGCCAGTAATCTGGGCAGAGCCATAGAGTTAGTAAAATCTGTTTTACCTTTCCCGGTGGCTGTACTTACAGGTTCATCATTAATGATGAATAAAGAAGTGCGGCAGGAGTTGGCTTTAGCTGATACTGTGGTGGCTAAGTTGGATGCTCCAAATGAGGAATTATTCCGTAAAATCAACAGACCTGCTTCGAACTTAACGTTAAAGGATATAGTGAGTGGCATTAGCAAATTCCGGCACGAATACAGAGGAAGACTGGTGCTCCAGATAATGTTCATTGCTGCCAATATGCACTATGCTGGCGAGCTAGCCAGAATAGCGGAATCTTTATCCCCGGATGAAGTTGAGCTGAACACTCCCCTGCGTCCTTGTGCTGTGCAGCCGTTACCGCCGCAGGATATGGAAGTTATTGAAGGGCAATTCGCCAGGCTTAGAGCAGTAAATGTCTACAAATCTCCCAAACCAGAAGTCAAGCCACTTGACATAAAAGAAACGTTGAGAAGAAGGCCAAAGCTATAGTATCAAATGGAAAAGCAAAGCAAAGGAAAACAAAGCCGCATATTTGAGGTAAGGTGGGAACTATGTATTGCTTGCGGGCTTTGTGCTCAGAGTTGTCCTAAAGATGCTATCTCATTCCTTTGGGGGAAAGCAGAAATAGACCAGAATAGATGCGTCCGTTGTGGCTTGTGTGTGAAAGCATGTCCCCAAGGAGCCATTGTTGAGAAGGTGGTTATCGAAGCCAAGGTCTTAGAGAAGGAAGTACAAAGCTTGCAGATGCAGGTGGAAGCTATCTTAGGAAGGCTCGATAGATTAACTGGAGTGAAGTAGTGAAAGGCGGCTATGTGTTAGTTATGGAACTTGAGAAAGGGCAGGAGATCTCCGTAGGTAGCTTGGGAAGGAGTTACTTTCCTACGGGCTTTTATGCTTACTGTGGTTCAGCCTTGGCTGGCTTCAAGGCAAGGTTGAATCGGCACTTAACCAAAAACAAAAAGCCAAAGTGGCATATTGATTACCTTCTTAACGAGGCAGAAATTCGAGAGATAATCCTTTGCCAGACTGAGAAAAGGTTGGAATGTCTGTTATCTCAAGCTCTAGGCGGTGAATTAACCTATATCCCTGATTTTGGCTGTAGTGACTGCCACTGCAAAAGCCACTTATTCTTCTCCACCGATAAGGATAGCTTGGTAGAAACGATTACTGCTTCTATAACCCAGCTTGGGCTTAGTCCTCAAAACTATCCTGCAGGCTCATTGATGCCTGAGCATGTATCCAGCCAAGCTTGAAAAAGTTGGCATATCTTTGCCCAGCTACTCATCAACCTTAGTAGTTAGAATTAACCAGGTAGCTGATTCTGAGCCAGCTACCTCGCATATCAGCGCTTTATGGTAAACAAATAAGATACAGGAAGGTTTATTAACAATTAGAAGCCAGGCATCTGCATGCAGTTCTCCATTTCTGCCTTTGATATATCCCTATGCGCTCCGCTTGTCCCAAAATTGTAAAGATACATTGCTGTAGTTCCTGAAGCTATTACTTTCACCGTACCAAAGGGAACTTGGCTGCTTACCCAGACTTCGCCCCCTGGTACATCAAATATAGCCACAGTAACCGTTTCCCCACTTCCTGGAACTGGGTATGTTCCATACGATATACCTGGAAGGCTTGGATCGTATTGGCTGGGTGTCTCGGTCTCTGGAGGTTCATAAGAGCTCGAACCAATATCCATACATATCACCTGGCCTCCCGTCTTCATCACATACTTCACCAGCTGGTGAGTGGCAGCATCAGTCCACATTTGCACGATAGTCTCTCCTTGTTGTGGCATAGCCATAGTCATTTCAAATCCAATGCAGGTCTTTCCATCAACCGTATCTTGTCCTATACACTCCATTTTTTGGTGAAAATCTTCGCCTTCGCCAGCCATGACATAGTCAACCCACTGCCCTTCTGTTGGTAATATAAACCCTGTATACTCGGATGGAGCACCGTCACCCTCTCCACCACCTTCTTGTCCGCCTCCACCACCTGCCCCACCACCCCCACAAGCTGGCAGCAAAGTTATTGCCAACAAAAGAGCGATTACTATACCAAGTACTCTTCTCATTCTCGCAGCCTCCTTACAAAAATTAACCAGCGTACGTTGAAGCCGCTAAGAAACTTTACTGGCTTGCTTCTCAGCCCAGTCGCCTACCAAGGGCACCTTCCACATCTTGCCTGTTCCTGCTTGAATCATCAAGATAATCCACAAAACAAAAGTCAAAATCCAAACAATGGTGCCAAGGACTCCTGAAGCAACAAGTAAGCCGGGGGAAAGGGTAGCAACTGCAATGCCAGCAAAAACTGGGGATACAATGATCTGAATCGCAGTCAATATTCCAAAGGTCATAATGGATTGCCAGGCATGGAATTTCACAAATGTGCTCTTCTTCTCAATCACCACGAAAACTATGCCTGTTATCCAGCCAGCAACGTAGCAGAGAAGCCCAGCTATGTTGGGTGCTAGCCCAATAGTAGTCTCGGATGCTCCTGACGGGGCAGGTGCAGCAGCAAGTTCAGCACCACACTTGGAGCAGAACTTAGCACCTTCGGGATTTTCAGTGCCGCATTGGGGACAAAACATTTTCCACCTCCTCTTTCTATTTCGCCCGTGTAGTGTAACATAGGTTGTAGCATTGTCAATGGGTTATGCTCGTTCATACGATTGGTGACACATTGCCCCAGGTGATACAATTCCCAAAGCCTTATGGAAGAGCAGGGTATTCTCAGGTTGAAGCCCATCGGGGTAATTCACTCCCCCTATCATGCTGGGCAAGCACCACGTCAGGGAGCTGGACGCCAGGAAATCTGCCAGGTAGAGGTATTTAAACAGTTTGAGGCAGGTTTAAGAGACATAGAGAGATTCTCTCATATTATCTTGATTTACTGGTTTCACAAATCCACAGGGTATTCTCTCACAGTTACCCCGTCCTGGGATACAAAGCCACACGGGCTATTCACCACTAGGTCACCAAATAGACCTTGCCCATTGGGGTTATGCGTGGTGGAGTTAGTAGCCAGGGAAAAGAATATTCTTAAAGTTAAAGACCTTGATGCCATAGACGGCACCCCTCTTTTAGATATTAAGCCTTATGTCCCCACTGTAGATGAAACGAGCGATAAATTAGCTGGCTTGAAGATAAGCGAAGCTAAAAATGGAGGAAAGAATAGCAATAAAGGAGGTAATAGGTGAAGAGGATTAGAATTGCGATTCCATCAAATGACGGTGAAGAAACAAGCCGTGGCCATATGGGAATGGCAAAATACTTTTACATATACGACCTCTTCGAGAATGGAGAATCGAGCTTCGTGGCGAGGAAAGAAAATACATCACCCCCGGAATTAACAGATCATGAGGATCCTATAAAGATGACAGCGGTGCTAGAAATATGCTCTGGCTGTGATGTTATTGCTGGGATGAAATTAAGCCCCAATTTCAGAAACATAAGTAACACTACAGAATTTCAACCCCTCATAATAGGGAAAGGAAAGCTAACAGATATAATTAGTAGAATTGCCGCAAATTATCAACCAATATGTGATTTGATTCAGTGTCGCAAAGAAGGGCAAAGGACCAGGGAAGTCCCAAAACTTCTGAATGAACAGCTACTTCTTGTTTAAAGCAACTGTACTGATTTCAGAACAAAGGAACTATATATTATAAATTTTAGCAATTATCTTTGTTATCACTGCCTCTACAGCAGTATCTTCAATGTATCTTGATGGGATTGGCAATACTGGTTATAGGACTTGCTTTTACAGTGCTCTACAAGGCATTGTGATTAGGAAGTGATATTGCCATCCTCAACTTGGCTCTAGATAGCCAAACTGAAACCAAGTCATATAAAACGGATTTCTGTTACTATTAGCCTTGTTGTTAAGAATGTGATACCAGGATGAGAACATACTTAGATTGTATACCTTGTTTCTTTGAGCAAGCTCTTAAAGCAGCAAGACTTGCTGGTGCAGATGAGAATGTCCAAAAAAGGATACTGGATAGTTTAGCTTCAGAAGTGCCTGATTTCCCTCTATCGAGTTCTCCACCTGAAATGGGGAGAATAGTTTATAAACTTGTTAGAGAAATTACTGGCGAGGAGGATCCTTTCAAAAGAATAAAGGATGAATATAACAAAATAGCCCTAAATCTCTATCCTGATTTGAAAGAAAAGGTAGCTCACTCCAAAGATAGATTACTAGCAGCTATAAGGCTGGCTCTCGCTGGTAATGTGATTGACTTTGGAGTGGACAAACCCTTTGATCTCGAAAGGGAAATAGAGGATGCATTTAAGAGAGACTTTGCTGTCTTTGATTATCAAGAATTCAAAGAGATTCTGCAAGACACGAAGCAGATTCTCTATTTAGCTGATAATGCTGGAGAGGTAGTATTTGACCGTATATTAATTGAAGAATTAAATAGAGAAGTTATCTATGTTGTGAGAGATAAGCCTGTAATTAACGATGCCCTAATAGAGGATGCTAAGTTTTGCGGCATAGATAAGATAGCCAGAGTTATTTCCAATGGGTCAGATGCCCCAGGGACAATCTTAAGTTTATGTTCGAAAGAATTTTTGAGCCTTTATGAAACAGCAGAGCTGATTATCAGCAAAGGACAGGGAAATTTTGAAGGATTAGCGGGAGAAGATAACACACCTATTTTCTTCTTGTTTAAAGTAAAATGCCCTGTCATCGGTAATGATATTGGATGCCAGATTGGTGATATTATTCTAAAGTACAATTGCAAGTAAAAAGGAAGGTTATTTTCATCCTTATTGCACTAGAATAAGACGAATTTGAAGGCTTGCCTCGGGGAAGATTTTTGCAGACCTATTTGAGCTATTTACCCGTACTGTTAGCCACCGGCGTAGGCGTTGGTTTTGCCAGCGGGCTGCTTGGAGTCGGCGGTGCCTTTATCACCGTCCCGGTTACCTATTGGGTAATCGTGGATATGGGCATTGCCCCCGATATAGCGATAAAAATAGCCTTCGGGACAAACTTGCTGGTAGTCCTGCCCACGGCGATAAGCGGTGCCCTGGGGCATAACCGCAGAGGGTCAGTCCGCTGGAAGGCAGCGCTGGGTCTGGGCTCGTTTGGACTGGCGGGAGCTTTGGTTGGGGCTGCCCTGGCTGTTCATTTTCTTCCCGGCGGGGCGCTGAAGATTGCCTTTGGGGGAGTGGTCCTGGCTGGTGCTCTCTGGATGGGTTTGGATGCGGTGCTGAAATTGACCAGGGAAAGGGGAGAGCTGAGGGAGAATTTAGCCCTTCTCGCCCCCTGTGGTTTTCCCATAGGAATGGTAACCGGGCTGACCAGCCTTGGTGGCGGGATACTGGCGGTCCCTATGCTGGTACTGGCATCTGGTTTTCCGATGCATCTCGCTGTGGGCACCTCCACGGCGGTGATAGCATTTACCAGCCTTGGCGGCGTTATTGGATATGCACTAAACGGTCCTGGAGTGCCTGAGCTTCTCCCACATTCAGTAGGATACGTAAATTTACCCATCTGGCTATGTTTGGCGGCTACCAGTGTACCTATGGCGCAGCTTGGCGCTAAGGTCGCACATGCTCTGCCGGCAAAGCGGCTTATGTATGTCTTTATCGCTGTTATGGTCTATGTCGGTCTGAGGATGCTTGGCGTGGTTTAGCTAGCTTAGAACTACACCTTAAAGCCGTAGAAAGACTTTCGCATATTCTTTCTCTTCTGCCATCAG
>CAYVCJ010000025.1:4892-8372 GCA_964450165.1 uncultured Dehalococcoidales bacterium | reverse complement strand
TCAGCTCCTAAATTGGCAAGTGGAGCCAACTGAAGACCCCGATCATCTTGAGACCCATGTAGAACATAACGATGATGAAAATGAGTCGTAGCTGCTTCGCCGGGAGCCGGTGTGCTGTCCGGGCACCGACCAGCGCCATGGGGATGCTCGTCGCTGCCAGGCAGAGCCAGGACCAGAGATGGAAATAGCCCAGGTGTGGTGAGGGGATGCCGCTAACTCCCAGCCCATTTACGATGTACCCGATGAGACCTCCTGTAGCGGTGAGGATCATCATGGCAGTGGAAGTACCGACAGCCTGGTGCATCTTGAATTTGAGGAAGAGGACCATAACTGGCACCATGAGGACACCACCTCCAATCCCGATAAGTCCTGTAATGACTCCAAGCAGGAATCCCATGGCAGCCCAGAGCCGGGGACTATCTTCAGGCTGCTCCTCGACCTTAACTGGCTTGGCGGTGAGCATTCTTATGCCACCAAGGAGTATTGTGGCTCCAAATGCAATTTTCAGAATCATGCCGGGGATGTGAGCTGCGGCAGTAGCTCCTCCAATTGCACCGATAAGTCCGAAGCCGCCTAGATACATGGCTGCCTTCCACCACACCGCTCCTTTCCAGTGATGTCCCATAGCACCACTGAACGCTGTGGGGAGGACAACGGCCAGGTTAGTGCCGAAGGCGAGCTTGATAGCCACGCTGGTGGAGACACCCATGGCTGTGTAGACCCAATACTGAACTGGAATCATGATGAAGCATCCGCCAACTCCCAGAAGCCCGCTGGCGAATCCTACCCCTATCCCCGTGCCCAGCAAGGCGAGAATATAGGCTATTGGCATGTCTTACCTCTTTTCGGTGGATGGACAATTGTCCATGGAGCAAAATATCTTCTATAGATCTAACAGCATCTTGAAAACCTTTCTTTTCAGGTTAAGGTGATGACAGTTCCTCCAGTCTATGCCGTACCCGAGCTAGCTCGTTCTGGAGAGTGGCAATCCTCTCCTTGAGCTCCAGGATCTCACTGTCTTCAGCCGGTTCTGTACCTTCGTTGCAAGGCTCACTTCCAGAGAGTCCACCTCCTAAATAGCTATTCAGGGCATCGCTGACCTTACCAGAGGTGCCGGTAACTGTCTCTATCCCGAGTTGGTTGAAGAAATCTATAGCGCGAGGTCCCATTCCTCCAGCAATAATTACTTGAGCTCCCTGACTGTGGATGAATCCAGGCACTTGGCCAGGGTCGCCATGAGAGCCATAGAAGGGGTTATCCACCACGCTTACCTCCTTTACCTCCCCTGCCTCCACCTCCACCAGGGTGTAGTAAGGACATCGGCCAAAGTGCTGACTTATCAGGGCATCCAGGCCGTTGCCATCATCTGACGCTACTGCTATTCTCATTTGTTCACCTCCGTAAACTTGCTGATATTTTGCTTTTCGCTCGAATCTCCATACTGCCTGTGGTCCAACCCTGCCGGCCTTTCTCAGCCGCTCCCGGTCCTGAGTGGCCAGCTCATTGCCCTCAAGCGCTTTGTTTACCAGCTCGACCACCTCAGCGGCGTATTCCTTCATACCGGCCTCATCGAGGTAATGAGTGACCCAGAGGCCATCCCTTCTCGAGCGGACGAGGCCAGCATCCTCCAATATGCTGAGGTTACGGGAGGCCCTGGTCTGGGATATCCCCAGGGCCTGCATCAGCTCACAGACACAGCATTCTCTTTCCATGAGGATTTTCAGAATTCTAATCCTGGTCTCATCAGAGAGTGCCTTGAATAGTTTTGTGAGTTCCCTCATTCGCCTTCATCGTTGGAGCCTATATTCAAATATCCGCATATAAGCCTCTATTCTACCACTTAAATTTTAGTTGTCAAGGAAACCGAGACGCTTGGCCTAATTTAATTGCGGTTTGCTCGACAAGTCCAGTAGTCAGCAAGTTTTTTGATGGAATTTGCTGCCAGGCTGGGGTCTCTATACACGGGTATCTTTGCCTTTATAAAGTCGGCGAAGATATTCAAGGCAATCTGTTCACAATGTGGCTAGCCTTCTTCCTCTAATGTTACCTTTATTTCGTCTCCGATTCCTATGTTGAGGAAGTCAGCGGCGCTTCCGTTTTTGAGTGATATTTCCAGGTAGTCGCTGCTACCGATGATAGCCATCAACTCTTCGCCTTCAGCATAGTAATTAGTTATACCCTGGATGAGACGTCCTGCTACCTCGATAAGGATGTCTTTGCCTGGCAGGTCAGACTTTTTGATGTTGGTAATCAAGTTGCCGAAGTGGTCAACATATGAAACAGTCCCCGTTAGATTACCTTGATAGTTAACGAGCGGCTTTGGGATGGGAAAAACATGGAGAGAGGTAATTTTTTCTCCACATTCATAAGGAGATATGTCCAGAGAGAGAGCAGCAGCGACAGGGGCGAAGATGTCCCTCCCATGGAATGTGGTGCTAATCGGATGTCTCCAGAAACGTGGATCGGTAATGGCTACAGCTTCGAAACCCTTTCCCAGGGTCACCAAGCCAAGGTCTGGAGAATATTGAGCCACTGAACCTTTAGCTGAGGATAGCTCATCGATTACATAGCTGAGAATGCCGTTGTCCGGGGCGACGAACAAAGATGAAGGTGTTTTTAAGATTACTCCGCGTCGCTCACTACCCACACCAGGGTCAACAACGGCTACGTGGACGGTTTTCTTGGGGAAATAGCGATAGGTGTAACCAAGGATGAAAGCAGCTTGGAGAACGTTCTGGGGCGCGATAGAATGGGTAATGTCAACGATGTTAACCTCAGGGTTGGTGCTCAAGATGACGCCTTTCATAGCGGCAACATAAGCATCGTCAGAACCAAAATCGGTGGTTAAGGTTATTATCGGGCTCACTTCAAAAGCACTTTCTCTTGTCATTGCGAGGAGCCGAAGGCGACGAAGCAATCTCTCCCATTGGGATTGCTTTGCTTCGCTCGCAATGACATGGTGTGGTCATTTTTGCAAGATACTTTATGTAGGAGATCTAGCAATCAATACTGCCAGGATGATGAAAACAATAACTAAAATGATAGTAAGGTTAAGCAGGGTTTTTTCCACTCCTCGCCGCGAACGGTAAACAGAATCAGCTTGTCCAAAAATACCCCCGAGGCCACCACCATGTAGTTGAAAAAAAACAGTGGCAATTAAAGCTATAGCTAATAACAGTTGGGCAACACAAAGATAAGTAGGCAATTTATCCTCCTCCCAACTGTTGCATAAGGATTTCCGTTACCACTGATGGGTTGGCTGTTCCCCTGGTCGCTTTCATCACCTGCCCAGTAAGAAAAGTCAAAGCTTGTTGTTTGCCATGACTATAGTCTGCCACTGCTTTAGCATTATTAGCAAGCACCTGCTCCACTATTGTTCTTAGCTCGGTGACATTGCTGATTTGACCTAGTTTCTTTTCAGCCACAATGTCGCTGGCTTTCTTCCCAGTATAAAACATTTCTTCAAACACTGCTTTAGCA
>CAYVCJ010000025.1:0-4792 GCA_964450165.1 uncultured Dehalococcoidales bacterium | reverse complement strand
AATGTCGCTGGCTTTCTTCCCAGTATAAAACATTTCTTCAAACACTGCTTTAGCAACAGGGCCACTGATAGTCCCTTTATCCACTAAATCGAGCATTTCTACCAGAAGGCCTGGGCTTACCCTCGTGTTTTCAATATCACTGTTGGTAGCATTAAGCAATCGGCTGAAGTCACCCAACAGCCAATTACTCACCATTTTCGCCTTGTTAGTGTCTGTTAACTTCAGGCAATTTTCGAAGTAATCGGCGATTGCCTTGGAGCCTGTTAAGATATTAGCGTCATATAAAGGCAAGCCGTATTGCGCCATGACCCGCTCTTTTCTAGCTTCGGGTAATTCAGGTAATTTTGCTTTAATTTCCTCTATCCAGGCCATATCGAGAAACAAAGGAGGTAAATCAGGTTCAGGGAAATAGCGATAATCATCAGCGTATTCTTTGCTTCTCTGGCTAACGGTAATACCTTTCTCATCCAGCCAGCCTCTTGTTTCCTGGACCAGCTTGCCTCCTTTATCAAGGACTTCTCTTTGTCTTTCTGATTCATATTTCAAGGCTTGATAGACTGCCTTAAAGCTGTTCATGTTCTTAACCTCAACCTTCGACAGCAATTCTTTGCTGCCCGATGGGCGAATACTTATATTTGCATCGCATCGGAAGCTACCGTCCTCCATATTACCTGTAGATACCCCCAAATAGCGGAGGATAGTGTGCAATTTGATGAGGTAATCTCGCGCCTCTTCAGCAGAGCTGATTTCGGGCTCGCTGACAGTCTCCATTAGTGGAATTCCAGAGCGATTAACATCCACCAGGCTATAATTTGCTCTATGCCACAGCTTAGCCACATCCTCCTCAAGGTGAACCCTGGTGATATTGACTTTTTTCTGGTGTCCATCGCTGTTGATGACCAGCCAACCCTGTCTGCCGATTGGGGCGTCATACTGGGAGATTTGATAATTTTTCATCATGTCAGGGTAGAAGTAATTCTTGCGGTCAAATTTACTGTATTCAGCAATGGTGCAGTTTAGAGCCAGTGCAGTCACTATGGTGTATTCCACTGCTTTCTTATTGATAACCGGGAGCGTGCCAGGCATGCCCAGACAGATGGGGCAAACATGAGTATTGGGTGGAGCATCAACATAATCGGTGCTGCAGGAGCAGAACATCTTGCTCCTGGTTAATAATTGAGCATGGACTTCCAGCCCAATGACTGTCTCGTAATCCATAAAGCTGGTGTAGTATACCAACCTGTCTGGCTTGTAGCAAATTCAAAAATCTACCTCTATGAATTCAAGTAAACTTCTACTTTTACTGGGGATATCACCAAAGTAAATCAGGCTTGGCTATTTGGGGTTGGTGGGAGGTGGCATAAAGTATGAAGCTCTTCAGGGCGAAAAGTAACTCGGCGGGTATACTTGGAAAATCCCGCTTCTAAATCGTCGTAAAACATATAGGTGATTTTGTTTTCTAAATACTGTGGATGCCCAATATAGGATGAGCTGGTTAACTCTTGCTGCAGCTTCCTGCGTCTAGTTTTCGGAGCCACAATAGTTAGCTGCCGGCTTTTGCCTAATTCGGGCACAGCTGATAGCAAAGCCACAAATCGCTCTAAAGCACTTAGGATAGGTGTATGTTCCTCTACCTCGAAGGCCCATACCGGAGTGCCATCTCCCTGTGCCCAGATTACATCAATTTGCTCAATCCGCTTTTGCTGAACTGGGTCAGCTTTCACATTAAGGTAGGTTAGCGGTTTAAGTCCTGCCAGCATGGGGTCATTTCTCTCTTGCTTCCCTATGTAGGGAACAAATCCAGCCTTCTGGCAGAGTATGGCAAGGCGATAAATATGCTGGTTGTGAGTGGTGCTGGCAGGAATCTTAGCAGGGTAATCTTCACCTTTCTCAGAGACGAATAATGGCAAAATTCCTTGTTTTGCTAACATGCTGGGGTCCTTTAGCTCCCAATTGACGCCATCATAGGAAATTGCTACTTCGTTCAGGACATCGGTAATATCTTGCCTTGTAGGTCGGTGCCCATTTATGAGTAGCGGCAGGATGGTTGTTATAATGCTATCGAAGTTTGCCTTGCCCGCCTTCCGTAAGTAGCCTATTACATAGTATCTAATGCGGGCCTTCGTTGGGATGAAGTTGCCTACCTGTCGCTCAGCCTTGATTTGCCATAAGTTATTATCGTCAATGTCGAAGTCGCTTTCAAGGATTGCCAGGATGTCCCCTATATTCTTGGAGGCAGCATCGATGAAAAGGTCGTTTTCGAAAAGCTCTGGCACTACCTCCCTGAGTATTTCCTCTGTTGTTGCCCCTCCATCACGATAAATTACCCTCTCAGCAACATTCTTAATTATATTTGCCATTGGCAGAGACATGGGCTGGGATATTTTCCTTTCACCAGACTTCTGAAAGTTGACAATCAGGCTCTCGCCAAGAACGCGTAACGGGTTTTTAAACTTGTGAAAGGAACGCCAACTTAATGGTTGGGCTACTGTATTAACATAATTGAAGCCAATGTAACGGAGCATGTCCCGAATTTGATACCACAGGTTGGTTTCTTTGTGGTGGAAGACGAGGGACAACCAGGCTTCATTCTTTAGGGCGTAAAACATCTGCTCGAAGGATTTCTGGAGTACTTCCAGATAGTGCTTTTCATCGAATTGCTGCTCGCCGCCTTCAATGGCTTCTCTTGCTCGCATTTCAGGTGTAACCTCAAATCCCAGCCAGGCATGCCACATAATGCCCAAATCCAAGTAGGCGATATGAGCACCATAAGGAGGGTCGGTGTAGATATAATCGACTGTATCTTTGTCTACATACTTGGGTAAGTTCTCCGCTGAATCACAGTAGATATTGAAGGTCTCGCCCTCACGGACAAAGTCTCCAAAGAGAGTATTGCCATTTTGTTTGGACTTGGCCACTCTCCGCACTTGGTCAGCGAATGCATTCCAAGCGTCGCGGGGAGCCAGAACTGGCGGAATCCAGTAGCGATACACCATAAATAGCCCCGAACCGCCTCCATGCTTTTTGCCCGCTTCGGCCACCCTGTAGAGAATACTCGCCTTATCTAAAGCACCAGAGAAGGCAAATAGTAGTAGCTGTCTCGCTTGTTCGTCTTGAACTCTCATGATGGTGCCTCGAAGATGGCTCAACACTACCAGGTTGGCTTTGGTAAACAGGTCTTCCACATAGCTTCTATCAGCATTAGAAGGAAGCTTTGCTCCTTTGGGATACCATTCCTTTAGCTCATAATCGCCTAGCTCTTTAGGTGAGGCTTTACGCACAAACTCCACAATGGGCTTCATTTCTTGCTCAACTTGCTGGTAGGCTTCCCAGTAGGCATTAAGGGCAACAGGAGCAAGGCAGGTTTGCCTGGTGATGAAAACTGCTAAAGGGTCAAGGTCAAGACAAACTGTGCGGCGCTTATTGGTTAGTGCTTCAATAGCAGTGACGCCACTGCCACAAAATGGGTCAACCACTAGCCCGCCCTCAGGGCAAAAATGGCGGATATATTCACCCACCACATTAGATGGCTGCTTAGTATAATAAGGATGTATCTTATAGTGCCACGCCTTCGCTTTCTCAGCGGGAAAGGCACGGCGAATTGGCTCTACTGTAGTTGGCGCTAGTGTTACAGGGCTAGTCATAATCTTGGGGTTGAATGTAGCACACCTTCTCTTTTAGTTCAATCTAGCTCGTTAGATGGTTTTCCTCCAGAGTAGTTGATGTACTATGTTAAGGCATTTATAAAATAACCTGTTAGTCCAGCAACGATGAGGCCAATTATCCACATAAGAATGGTTGTTAAAAATGGTCCTCTTGATACAACCTCAATATCAGCCACCTTTACTGAGCAATGTGTCCGTTTGCCGTCTTTGATGTTTTGGAAATCCACATGACATTCAATATTACAAGGTTGCGCAAAACTCGCTCCGCCTTTCAGAAATAAAATAGTCGACCATCTTTGACCTACCTGCATTTTTTCGACCTCAAAAGCATAGTCTGATAGTGGAACTAACGGCCCACTTTTCCATAAAGGCTCGTCAGACATAATTGGCGGCTCTATCCGAAGGATGCCTTGTTGCCACCACTCTGCCTCAATTTGGCTCTTCATAGAAAAGTAAAGAGGAATTTTATTCCCTGTTAAATATGGCAGTAATGAAAACGGGAATATTCTGTGCCAGCCTATCGCACGTGCCTCATATGAAATTCCACACTCTTCGTCAGAATAGAATTTTGGCATTGCTCCCCTGATTCTCTTCAACAATACAGCGGTAACGCCATCGCCATCAACCTATTTTGGGGAAAATGTGCAGCATATCTTCTCTTTTAGTTCAATGTAATTCGCTTTAGCTATCCTTCTCGAATAAGCTCTTGTCATACAAGGGGGAGAATTCTGGATGTGTCCCTCTTAGTTGTTCTATGCTTTTCATCAAGCTTTCTTGTGCTGGACAATGTGGATTAAGAGCTAGGTCATGTCGTCGTATCATATTGTAAGCCGCCCTTAGCATGTTCTGATTGGAGCCTCTGAAAGAGCGAGTGATATGTCTTAACTCTCCGTCAATTTTTTCCTTCATTTCCTCTCTTTTCATCTATTGTTCCTCCTTTGATATTATAGCTTATGTATGTGTATTGAGGAAATCATCAACCTGCTGGAGAGGGAATATGGAAAGCTGGAATGGCGTCCTGATGGGAAGCCGCTTGCTGGCTTAGTGCGTACCATACTTTCCCAGAATACCTCGGACACAAATTCAAAACGTGCCTTCAATATGCTGATGTCTAGCTTTGGTAGCTG
>CAYVCJ010000024.1:0-15020 GCA_964450165.1 uncultured Dehalococcoidales bacterium | reverse complement strand
ATTAACCGTGCAGCAAGTGACTTGGTGGAAAGCAAATATGCTATTGCGTTAACAGGAGCAGGTATGTCCACTGAGTCAGGAATACCCGACTTCAGGGGACCAAAAGGGCTCTGGACCAGGCAGCCTGAGGCGGAAAGAAGAGCTTATCAGACTTATGGGAAGTTCCAGCAGAATCCAAAAGAATATTGGGAAGAAAGATTGAGCAGCGCTTCTTTATTCGGAGATCTAGGAAAAGTAGCACCAAATCCCGGTCATTACGCTTTAGCCGAATTAGAAAAGATGGGAATTTTGAAGTGTGTGATTACCCAAAACATTGATAATTTGCATGAAAGAGCAGGGAGCAAAAGGGTCCTGGATTATCATGGCAATGCGTTCAAACTCAGGTGTGTTTCCTGCAATGCTAGATATGATTTGGAAGAGTATGATTTGCAAGAGCTAAGAGATGAGGGTGGGCTGCCACCTCGTTGTAAAAAGTGCGGAGGAATAGTGAAAGATGATATCGTCCACTTTACAGAGCCAATACCTTCAGATATCGCAGAGGAGTCGGAGAAAGAAGCATTAAAATGCGACCTGATGCTTATCTGTGGAACATCGGCGGTGGTCTATCCCTTTGCCAATCTGCCCCTGATGGCAAGATCCCACTCTGGAACGTTGCCTTCAGAACTTTATGGCACCGGTTACAGAACCATTGTGAAAATAATCGAGCTGAATGCAGAGCCAACACCGCTTACTCAGGATGGCATCTCAGATTACCTCATCCAGGGAAAGACCGGTGAGATATTGCCCCAGATAGTGGAACAGGTAAAGAAAGCTTCCTAGAAGCAACAACTTCCTGCCGATAAGCTCCCCAGGTAACGATAACCGCTTCTTTAACATTTGTGCTATAATTTAGCTATGGCAGATGTGGTTGAATCGCAAAATATCATACTCGAGAAAAAGGAGGGAATTGCCAGGATAATCCTGAATCGTCCCGAGGCTATGAATGCCATAAATAATGTAATCATTGATGAATTCTGGGCAGCCACTGAGGACGTGAGGGTTGACGATGAGACAAAGGTGGTGATCATAACTGGTGCAGGCAAGGCATTCTCCATTGGATTGGATCTCAGCTATGCCGAGGAACTAGCCGCAGGCCCCATGCTGGAAGTGGGTACGCTTCTGCGTAAGCTGCAGGCGGCCTTCAGATTGGAAAGGCTGGAAAAGCCAGTGATAGCGGCGATAAACGGCTATGCCCTGGGAGAAGGATGCGACCTCGCCTTATCCTGTGATTTCCGTGTAGCTTCGAAAAATGCACAGCTTGGAATGACATATACCCAACTGGGCTTAATCCCTGACACCGGTGGGGCGTGCCGGTTAATCCAACTGGTTGGCTTGTCCAAAGCGAAGGAGCTTATTTTCTTCGGTGAGCCGATAGGCGCAAAAGATGCCCTGGAGATGGGTATGGTAGATAAAGTAGTCCCCGCTAAGGACCTGGAGGCTGCTGCCCTTGATCTGGCAGGAACGCTAGCAATGAAATCACCTGGAGCTCTGGGGTTAGCCAAGAGAGCGATAAACACTACACTTGAGGTTAGTCTAAAAGCAACCATGGAGTTTGATTTGCGTGCTCAAAGCAGACGCTTCCAGGCGGAAGATACCCGTGAAGCTATCGCAGCTAGAATCCAGGAATTAAAAGCAGCCCCTAAAATCAAGTGAATGTTCCCCGTGGCAAAAAGTCATAGTTGACAAGAGCGGGAGAATTTCAAGGAGAACATCAAACCGACGTATAGTCTACCCAGCTCACATCTCGACACTTTCGCTTGATGCATTTTCAATGCCAGATTCTTGACTCAGCCCTCGCCACCTCAGCCACAGAGCAGTCGCCAGTATTGCAGCAGCTAATATCGAGACATAGATTTCAACCTGCACCATGGTAAGCGCCTGGGCAGCAAGCAACAGAACACTATAGTTCAGTATGATGTGCAAGAATGCCACCAGGAGGTAAAATTGCCAGCCCTTTCCCTTATTCCAACCGTAAATTGCTAGAGCAGTAGCTGCAGTATGGAAGCCAATGGTGCTGAACCTCTCCCAGAATGGCAATAGCGCCTGCCATCCCTGGAGCTGCACTGTAGCCCAGGTGAACCCCGAGGCGAAGACAATGTTGAAAACCCAAGCTGCCTCGAAGATGCCAAAACCAGCTCCAGCCACCGCTCCAAGAATAAGAGCATCTCGATTTGAAATAGATGCCTGCCGCCTCATGTAGACGAGCGGCGGCACGAGCTTCAATCCTTCCTGGACAAGCCCGGTAAATAATACCGCTGGTATTCCAGCGAATAGCAGATGCTGCTGCAATGTTGCTTGGTCCCAGAAGTGGAGCAATGCCTTGTTTGCTCCAAACTGCAACGGAGCTTGAATAAAGGCGATGGTGGGACCAAAAAGAATAGCTCCACCAGCTAGAACCGCCCAGAGCCAGGGCCTTCTATGAACTGGCGGTGCAAAAGCGCCAAGCCAGATAGCACCCAAAGCAAGAGCGACGCCAATGCCCCAGCCACTGGGATTGCTATAGAAGGATATAAATAGCTGCCATATATTTCCCCACATCGGTCGCTTCTTTCAGCCTAGCGGACTATCTCCTGCAGCAAAATGATGCTCTGACCATTATCATATTTTACAAGGTAGTGAGGGCTATCTACGCCATACCACATGTATAGCTTCTGTCCAGTTACTTCAAACTCGAGCTTCCAGCAATCGAAAAGCCCTGCTGGGGCACTCACTTGCTCTTTCCCACTTATGGTTATAGTTACCTCAGGCTTTTGGGCAGCCGAGGCAACAACATTGGTATAGGTGGCCTGATAGCCTTCCTCAAAGGGAAGTGCCCTGAATAGAAATAATACTTCATCGTTATCATAGGCATCGTCAGGAACGTCTATCTCAACCGTTTGAGGTCCCTGCGGAGTTTCGGCCTCAATCTTGAGCTTGCTATCGGTATAGGTAGTGTTGATTTTCATTTCGCCCTGCGAGCTGAGTATAGTTTGTTGCTCGGAAATTGGCTTAAGGTCATCGCTCGCCACCTTAATAGAGATGGTTTGCTTCACCTCTCCTACCTCCCAATACTCTCCCAGAATATAGCTCTCTCCTTCTTTAGCAATGGTCAAGTTGCCACTGCCTATCGTATTTCCTTCCTGATCCTGAATAATATAGCTGGTCTCTTCCTCGTCAGACCAGGGAATTGTAGAAATCGCTATGCCTTCTTTCGGAGCACAACCTACCAGGACAATGCAGAGAATAACTATTACAGCTAAAGGCATCAGCAACTTTTTCATTCTTGCTTCTCCTCCTTCCTACAGCGTGGATAGTCAAAGAGATGAACTTGAGCTCCTCGAGACATGTGCTAGCTCACATCACCCTCTTTAGCCTGGGATTTGGGGTGATGCCAGGCATTCTGCCTCTCTTAGCGATGGGCTTGCCTTCTACCTCGTGAAGGTCGGCGGTGAAATCGATTGGAGGAGCATCGCTGATATAACTGCCCACAGCGAAGATGTCAACAGGGGCTCCTTCGGTTATGAAATATTTGATGCGCTCCGGGTTAAGTCCACCACTGACGACAATTTCCACCTTCTCAAACCCCTCAAGGTCAAGCCAGGCTCTTACTTCCTTAACCAAATCGGCAGTGACCCTGCCCCTCTCCGAAGGAGTATCCAATCTTACACCCTGCAACCTTCCCTGCATTGCTTTGGCGACGGCAACGCTTTCTCTGACTTCATCCTCAAAAGTGTCCACCAGGGCAATGCGGGGCACCTCGGGAGGAATATGCTTATCAAAGGCAATTGTAGCTTCAGCGGTGCTGCCTTTAATAATGATGAGAGCATGGGGTATAGTTCCTGTAGGTTGAATTCCGGCGAGTTTTGCGCCAACGGTACTGGCACACCCAATACAACCACCCACAATAGCGGAGTACTCCATAACGCCGACTACTGAAGGATGAACATGGCGAGCACCAAAGCTAATCACCGGGATACCCTGAGCAGCATTAACGCATTCTCGAGCAGCAGTTGCCCAGCCGCTGCAGTGAGCAAGAATGCCCGAGTAGGTAGTTTCATAAGTCCCGTAACTCCGGTAAGGAGCTTTTATCCTCAGGACTACTTCCTTTCCATCAAAAGGCTCACCTTCAGATAATGCCCAGACTTCACGACTATCTTCGGGAAGCACCTTTTCCAGCAGGGCTTTGGCCTCTTCTATGCCACAGAGGATACCAGCTCGCCTGGGGAACACCTCCATAGTTGCTACGGGGTTTATTTTCTCCTTTTTAAGTATTTCCACAGTGCGGGGAAAATAAATATCGGCGGTTTCACCGCTCAACCAGGAATCAGGGATTCCGAAATGAGGCTGTGAAATTTTGACTGTTGGTCTGACTAACTTAGCTCCAAGCACCTTCTCCATGTGCTGCAAAGCAAAGAAGTGCGCCTTATCATCAAAAGAGGCAACGCAATCAACAGGAATTTCAACTTCGTACCCTCTGTTTCGGGCTTCAGCCACGGTGTGCATCACGCAGATATCAGTGCAGACACCACAAACAACGACAACTTCGGGATTAAGCTCCTTCAACTTTCCCCCCAGGGACGTATCATAAAAAGCGTCAAAGTGCCTCTTAGGTATTATTTCCCCGTAATATTCGGAAAGCTCAGGAATAAGCTCAGCCTCAGGCGTTCCTTCAATGCAGTGAGGAGGAAACAGCTTGAATTCGGGATCGCCAGGCTTGTGATGGTCACAGGGATAAAAGACCTGCGCCCCTTGTTTTAACTCCTTTTCAAGAAGTCTCTGGACATTGGGTATGATATTTCGAGCCCTGGCACCGCAATACAGAGGATACTCCTCTTCCAAGAAGCCACGAACCATATCTACTACTAATACCGCTCTAGCCATAGTTATTCGCCTAGCTTATCAGCTTTCCGGCATCAGGCCCAGGAGTGATTGAATAGATCGATTTCACTGTTACAATAACTGCAGCCTTAGGGCTGAGTTTAGGTTCTTTGGCCTTTACCATTTTAACCCCGTCCTCAAAATTACGCCCCGAGGTTTCAATCCTGACATCGCCCTTAAATTGATATCCTTTTGAATCGCCTGCTTTCCAAACTGAAACTGCTGCTCTAGGGTTTGTCTTTAAATTTTCCATAGTTTTGTTCATAAAGTTATCTACTAACAAAATCTCCTCTTCACCAAGCACTTTGCCAAAGGCAATAGGAACTACATTAGGCTCACCATCTTTATTAGCTGTGGCCACGGCAAACACCTTCGCCTCCCCAACAACCCGCTTCATTTCCCCAGTGATCATCGCCATCTTTACCTTCCCCAAAAATACTTATTACACCTTAAGCTCATCAATAGCCTGGGCGCTCAGGTTCATAGTGTTCCTTTAGAAAAGCAATGTAATCCTCGAGCAAAGAAGCAGCTTTGCCATCATCGCTACTTTTCAGGGCCTCTACGGCATCCTGCAAAATGTCGCTTTCTATTTCTATCTGTCCTGTTATACAACAAAGTCCTCCAGCACAGGAACCGAGTTCAGCTCGCCACAAATGAGATTGTTTCACCTCTATCATGTGTTCTATGTCACCAAGGCACTCTTCCCTCTTCTCAGGGTCAGCCAATTTCCGCTTGACCTCCATTGCTTCTTCCATCGCCTCCTTGCTTACCATCCACATCTTTGAACCTCCACAAAACTCAATGTCTGAAATGGCGAACGCCAGTAAACACCATGGCAATATTATACCTGTTAGCCAATTCGATTACTTCTTCATCCCTTGTCGAGCCACCGGGCTGGATAATAGCAGTAACTCCCCCCTGAATTGCCAATTCAGGACCATCGGGGAACGGGAAAAAAGCATCCGAAGCAAGGACACTTCCCTTGGCTCTATCACCAGCCCTTTTCATAGCCAGCTCAACGCTCACTACACGGCTTGGTTGCCCAGTTCCCATTCCCAATAGTGTTTTGCCCTTAGCAACAACTATGGCATTAGATTTTATCCCCTTTACCGCCCTCCAGGCAAAGAACAAATCGGATAACTCATTTTCCGTTGGTTGACGATTAGTAACTATGCGAGGCTGAAATTCTTCCTCCGCCAGGAAATCCATCGCTTGCACCAGGAACCCACCTCGGACATAGCGGAAATCTAGCTGGCGCTGGCTTGTTTCCGATATAGGCACTTTAACCAGTCGTAAGCTCTTTTTTCGCCCCAATAA
Organism: uncultured Dehalococcoidales bacterium; assembly: GCA_964450165.1. Taxonomy (GTDB): domain Bacteria; phylum Chloroflexota; class Dehalococcoidia; order GIF9; family AB-539-J10; genus CG2-30-46-19. The sequence goes on along the minus strand of CAYVCJ010000024.1, from coordinate 8,807 downwards.
CTCCAGTGCTTCTGCACCGTAATCCGGAGCCAGTATGGCATCATAATGACTCTTGTTTATCTCCTCGGCAGTGGCTAAATCTATAATTCGATTCGTGGCGACCACACCGCCAAAGGCAGCTACAGGGTCTCCAGAAAGAGCCCTGCGGTAGGCTTCAGCTAAGTCGTCATGGCTGGCGAGCCCGCAGGAATTGGTATGCTTCATCACGGCTACGGTAGGATCAGAAAAGTCTCCAAGTATACTCAAGGCAGCATCGAAATCGAGTAAATTGTTGAACGAGATTTCAGGACCGTTGAGATGCTCCATAAGGACTAAACCACCCCGTCCATGCTTCATATCCTGCTCGGTGTAGAAAACAGCCTTTTGCTGTGGGTTTTCGCCATAACGAAGGTGATAACCTTTCTTTAAAGCGATAGTCATCTCTTCAGGAAAAGTCTCCTCGCTAAGGTATTGCGCTATGGCGGTATCATAGATAGCCACATGCTGGAAGGCTTTCTGTGCCAGCCGTTTCCGTTCCCCTAGATCCACATTGCCCTGCCGTAGCTGGGATAAAATAGGTTCATAATCCCCGGGGTCAACTACCACCAGGACGAAGGGGAAATTTTTGGCTGCCGCCCGAATCATAGTCGGACCTCCAATATCAATATTCTCCAGCGCCTCATCCAAAGAAACATCACCTCGGCTTACCGTCTCAACAAAGGGATATAAGTTTACCGCCACAATATCAATAGCCTCCATTTGATTTTGGGCTAATTCGTCCATATGCTGAGGCAGGTCACGCCTCGCCAGAATCCCACCGTGAACCGCAGGATGCAGGGTCTTCACCCTGCCACCGAGAATCTCAGGAAAACCAGTAAGTTCGGAAACACCATGAACTTTTATTCCGGCAGCCTCCAGTGACTTCTTCGTCCCCCCGGTGCTGAATATCTCAATGTTTAGCTCCCGTAAACCTCGAGCGAAGTCAGCCACACCCGTTTTGTTTGAAACGCTTAGAATAGCACGCATAGACCCTCCTTCAATTTATCCTTATCCTTTCTTCTCTTTCCGTCTTAATTATCTCACCAATGACTCCGACCTGGGGCAAAGCTTCAATAATTTTTGATGTATCCTGGCTGGAGCAGATAAGCACCATGCCTATCCCCATATTGAATACCCGATACATCTCCCCTTCATCAATATTTCCTCGCTGCTGGATAAGCTTGAAAACGGCAGGTATGTCCCAGGAATTCTTATCAATATGGACGCCAAGCCCTTCAGGGAGGATGCGTGGTATGTTCCCTCCATAGCCACCACCGGTGATATGAGCCAACCCTTTAATTAATGCCAGAACTGGCTTGAGTTCATGGTAATAGCAACGATGCGGCATCAATAATTCCTCTCCCAGGGTTTTCCCTAGCTGAGGATAAAATTTATGTAAATGGGAAGGGTCGTCATCTATTCCGAAGATCCGCCGCACTAAAGAATACCCGTTAGTGTGCAATCCGGAAGAGGGTAAGCCAAGGGCTATGTCGCCCGAGACTATGGAGCTACCATCAATAATTCTCCCCTTTTCAACCACACCAATGATAAAGCCCACTAAATCATAGCTTCCCGCGACATAAATACCAGGCATCTCGGCAGTTTCACCACCAACGAGAGAGCAGTTAACTTCTCTGCAGGCATGAGCTATGCCGCTAACGATGCCTTGTACTTGCTCAGGGCGAAGTTTATCCATGGCGATATAATCCAAGAAGAAAAGTGGCGAAGCGCCACAACAAAGAATGTCGTTAACACAATGATTGACGATATCGATACCTACAGTGTCATTTTTAGCCAGTAAAGAAGCGATTTTGAGCTTGGTGCCTACCCCATCAACGCTGGAGACCAATACAGGTTCTTCATATCCTTTAAACTGGAACAGATTACCGAAAGAGCCGAAATTTAACACCTCGGGCTGGAAGGTGGTTTTAGCCTCTCGGGCAATGAATTTCTTTATCTTATTGGCTGCCCCGATATTGACCCCGGCCAGAGCATAGGTTTGTTTATTTCTGGCTTGCAATCATTTCCTCTTCAAGTTTCGCTTCCAGGGCAAGCTTGTCCATTCCCATCTGCACCGGGATAGGATAGTCACCGGTAAAGCAAGCAAGGCAGAAAATATCCCTGGGTAGGTCAATGGCTTTAATTAAGCCATCGAGACTGAGATAGCCAAGAGAATCAGCGCCAAGGTAATCCCTGATCATGGGAACATCCTTTTGAGCTGCAATAAGCTCCCATTCCCTTGCCATATCCACTCCCAGGAAGCAAGGATGGCGAATAGGGGGAGCACAAATACGAAGATGAACCTCCCTGGCACCAGCTTTCCTGAGCAAACTGACCACATGCGGGGTGGTAGTACCACGCACAATGCTATCATCAACAACAACCAGACGCTTCCCTCTGATAATCTCAGCGAGAGGATTAAATTTCAGTTGAACTCCGAGTTCCCTTAATCTTTGATCGGGCTCAATGAAAGTACGCCCCACATATCGGTTTTTCAATAGCCCTTCACAAAATGGGATGCCTGAAGCATTGGCGTAGCCACTACCAGCAGCAGTAGCAGAATCGGGCACACCCATAACAAGGTCAGCATCAACCGGATATTCCCGAGCCAGCATCGCACCCATGGCTTGCCTTGCTTTGTAGAGCAACTTGCCTTCAATGACACTATCGGGACGAGCAAAATAAATATACTCGAAGATACACATTGCCTTTTTGCCGCTTTCCTTCTTGAAACTTTTCAGCCCGTCTCCATCAATAATCACAATTTCACCAGGTTCTATGTCCCTTAAAAATTGTGCCCCTACATGGTCTAAAGCACAGCTCTCTGAGGCGATGACCCAGCCACTATCAATACTTCCTAAACAAAGAGGACGCACGCCCATAGGGTCACGAATTCCAATGAGCTTATCCTGAGTCATAACGGTTAAGGAATAAGCTCCTTGAAGACGTGCCATAGCATGCCTAATCCTCTCCTCCCAGTTCTTGCCCGGGGAGGCTAAGATCAGGTTAGCAATCACCTCAGAATCAGTAGAGGTATCAAAACTATAGCCACCCTCTTGAAGTTCATCACGGAGCGGCTCAGCGTTAAGGATATTGCCATTATGTGCTAAAGCGAGTGTCAAGTTTTCTGCCCTTGCAACAATAGGTTGAGCATTGGCATGTTGGCTTGAACCGGTGGTGGAATAGCGATTATGCCCGATGCCAATGTAGCCTTTAAGCCGGGCAAGGTCATCTTCAGTGAAGACTTGGGAAACTAGCCCCATTTTCCTATGTGTCATTATTTGGTGTCCATCACTAACGGCGATGCCAGAGCTTTCCTGTCCACGATGCTGGAGAGCAAAAAGAGCGAAAAAGATAAGACGAGCTATGTCTACCTGCCAACTGTAGACTCCGAAAACGCCACAACTTTCGTATAGCAAAATCGCCTTCTCAGGCTAAATTATAATTGCCTTTACCCCCCCAGTCAATCTACCAACATAGCTGATGAATCCCGTCTTTGAAAAATTTCTTGCTCTTGACATTTATATTTCCTATAATAAGGTTTTATATTTTCATACAATGGGTTAATATTTACGGGGAAGTGCAAATGGTAACAGAAAAGAAAAAGAAAATTGCCACACAACTTAAACGCAAAGAGGATGATACTGGCTCTACGGAAGTCCAGGTGGCGTTGCTTACTGAGAGGATAAAACAACTAACAGAGCATCTCCAGGTACATATTCATGACCAACATTCTCGACGTGCCCTTTTCAAATTGATAGGGCACCGCAAGCGACTACTAACATATCTTGGCAGGGAAAAACCTGAGCAATATCATTCTGTCATCGCTGCGTTAGGCTTAAGGAAATAACGTGCCCCATAGAGTAGAACAGGTAATAGCAGGCAGGAATTTTATTATTGAAGCAGGGAAGCTCGCTCAACAAGCTGATAGCTCTGTTACCGTTCGTTATGGAAATACCGTTACTTTAGTCACTGTTTGCGCTAAAAAAGAGGAACAGGAAGAGGAAAGAGACTTTATACCCCTGACGGTAGACTATGAAGAAAGGCTTTATGCCGCTGGTAAAATACCGGGGGGTTTTATCAGACGCGAAGGTAGACCCAGCGAGGAAGCAACATTAAATTGTCGGCTCATTGACCGCTCTCTACGCCCTCTTCTTTCCAAACATTTTAACCATGCGGTACAGGTCATTACTATAGTGCTTTCCGCAGATAAGGAAAACAATCCCAATATATGCGCTTTCGTCGGCGCTTCAGCAGCTCTACTCATGTCAGACATCCCCTTCTATGGGCCAATCTCAGCAGTCCATGTTGGCTATATAGACAATAATATGATATTGAACCCTACATTTGCTCAGGTTGAAGACAGCCTGTTTGATGTGATTGTTGCCAGTAGTAAAGATGCAATAGTAATGGTGGAAGCAGGTGCTAAGGAGGCTTCTGAAGACCTGATGATGGAGGCAATCAAATTTGGGCATGAAGCTAACCAGGAGATTATCGCGCTTCAAGAAGAGATGGTGCGGGTTTGTGGCAAGCCAAAGATAGAACCCGAGGCAAAAGAAGTTGCTCCGGAACTATTAACCCAGGTTTCTTCACTGGTTGAGGATAAATTAAGTCAAATTTTGGAGCAAACAAAGGAAAAAACGCAACGGGAACAAGCTCTAGCTCAGGTAAAAGAAGACCTGAAACAAAAATTAATTGATTCCTTTCCCGAAAAAGAAATTGCGCTAGCCTTCGGAACCAAGCTCAGAGCAGTAGTGAGAAAAATGGTCTTGGAGAAAAAACAACACCTTGATGGTCGCAAAGCTGACCAAATTCGCCTCATCAGTAGTGAAGTTAGCCTTTTGCCACATACTCATGGTTCAGCATTATTTACGCGGGGAGCAACACAGGTATTAACGGTCACTACTTTGGGCTCTATTGGGCAGGCACAGATGCTGGATGGTCTGGGATTAGCGGAAACCAAGCGATTCCTACATCACTACAACTTCGCTCCATTCTCTACAGGGGAGGTAAAGCGGATAGGTTCACCGGGAAGGCGAGAAATTGGACACGGCGCCTTAGTAGAGCGAGCTATCACACCAGTATTGCCTGGAGAAGAGGATTTTCATTATACCATTCGTTTAGTTTCTGAGGTTTTCAGTTCTAGTGGGAGCACCTCGATGGCAAGTGCTTGCGCCGCAAGTCTATCGCTAATGGATGCCGGTGTGCCAGTTAAAGCACCCGTAGCTGGAATAGCTATGGGACTCGTTACCAATGAAAACCAATATGTCTTGCTGACTGACATAGAAGGGATGGAAGACGCCTACGGCGATATGGATTTCAAAGTTGCCGGCACAGCTGAGGGGATCACTGCATTACAACTTGATATCAAACTTAAGGGAATAGAACATCGAATCCTCTCCGAAGCGGTAGAACGAGCGAGGCAGGCTCGTTTGGAAATACTGAGTAAGATGAACGAGACACTAAGCACCAGCCGCTCCGAACTTAGTCCATACGCCCCAAGAATGTACCAGATGACCATTGACCCAGGCAAGATCGGTTTTGTCATTGGCACCGGGGGCAAAACCATCAGGTCTATCATTGAGGAGACCAAGGCGAGCATAGACATTAACAACGATGGCACTGTGCTTATCGGTTCTCCCAGCGAAGAAGCAGCCCAAAAAGCAATGGACAGGATTAAGAATTTGACCCAGGATGTAAAGCTGGGCGAGATATATACTGGCAAAGTAACCCGCGTGCTAAACTTCGGGGCTATGGTGGAAATCATTCCTGGCAAAGAAGGATTAGTGCATATCAGCGAACTTGCTCCTCACTATGTTGCCAGAGTTGAAGATGTGGTTAAGGTCGGCGACGAAATAATGGTCAAGGTAATCCAAATCGATGAACTAGGTAGAGTAAATCTATCCCATAAAGCGATATCTGGAGGACCTTCTCAACTATCCAATGCTAGGATAGAGCCCTCCTCACCACCAAAGCAACACGGACAAAGGGAAACAAGGTAACGTTACTCTGGTCGGCGTGAAAAGGATAATAGATAATAGATGACCTCATTGAAACAAAGCGTTAGCAAGGTGAGGAAATGAAACCAATAAGAGTGGTAGTCAACGGTGCCCTGGGTAGGATGGGACAAGAGGTAATCAATGCTATCGCCAAAGAGGACAAGATAGTGCTAGTGGGTGCTGTGGAGAAAGAGGTGACTCAAAGGTATCTTCCTCTAGTGGGGATGGTGGTTCGTTTTTCAGCTAATCTGGATTCTATCTTGGAGCAATGTGATGCTGCTGTCTTGGTAGATTTCACCACTGCTGAAGCATGCATAGCAGCAGCCCGTATTGCTGCTAAAAGAAAGGTTAACCTGGTTATAGGCACCACCGGGCTCTCGGAAGAAAACATCGCCGAAATTGACCAATTATGCCAAAGTCATGGCATTGGAGCGGTTGTGGTGCCTAATTTCTCCTTATCGGCTGCTGTTTTAATCAAGCTAGCAGAACTTGCTGCCAGGTTTTTCGACCACGCTGAAATTATTGAAATGCATCACGATAAAAAAGTCGATGCCCCTTCGGGAACAGCGATAAATACGGCAAACGCTATGGCGAAAGCACGTGGTAAACCTTTCATCTACCCCAAAACAGAAACAGAGATAATTCCTAATACCAGAGGAGGGGAAATAGAAGGCATAGCCATTCATAGCTTGAGGTCACCAGGGTTTATGGCTGCGCAGGAGGTTATATTCAGCGGAGAGGGACAAAGATTAAGTTTACGTGTTGAGCCAATAAGTCGCCAGGCATATATGCCTGGCGTCATCCTTGCCATCAAAGAAGTAGTAAAGCGAAAAGGATTAATTTACGGATTAGATTCGCTACTGGGAAAACTGTAAAGGGCCTTATTATGGAACGATTCAATGTAGCTATTGTAGGTATAACGGGGCTTGTAGGACAGGAATTTATCAGGATACTCGAAGAACGAGACTTCCCCGTGGGGGAATTGCGCCCTTTAGCCTCTGAGCGCTCAAGTGGGCTAGAGGTTTTCTTTCACCACCGTCAATTTCAGGTGCAGGAGGCTACCTCGGAGACTTTTCGTGATATCGATATTGCCTTTTTCTCCGCTGGCGCTGATGTTAGCCAACAACTATGCCCTGTAGCTGCTAAAGCTGGGGCGGTAGTCATCGATAATAGCACTGCTTTCAGATTGGACCCTTCGACTCCCCTTGTGATCCCCGAGGTAAATCCTGACGATATAAAGCAACACAGCGGGATAATCGCCAATCCAAATTGTGCCACAATCCAGCTGGTAGTAGCTCTTTATCCGCTCCACAAAGTTAACCCGATAAAACGGGTCACCGTATCCACCTACCAATCGGTATCGGGTGCCGGTTCTGCCGCTGCACATGAATTAACTCAGGAAACAAAGCTAATCTTAGAGGGTCGTAGCGTATGCCCTCACGTCTTCGCTCATCAAATAGCATTTAACGTGTTACCAGAGATAGATGTCTTCTTGAACAATGGCTATACTAAAGAAGAATGGAAAATGAACGAAGAAACAAGGAAAATAATGCATTCAAAGAATATAGTTGTCTCAGCCACTTGTGTCAGGGTCCCTGTCTGGTTTGGGCATAGCGAAGCAGTCAATGTGGAATTTACTTCGCCTATCTCTGTCAAAGAAGCAAGGAAGATACTGGCCCAATCACCTGGAATTAAGGTACTCGATGACCCGAGTGTCAGCCACTACCCACAACCTTGGGCAGCAACAGGGTCAAACCATGTATTTGTAGGCAGAATCCGAGAAGATATTTCTTGCTCCAATGGTTTGGTCATGTGGGTAGTGGCTGACAATTTACGCAAAGGGGCTGCTTTGAATGCTGTTCAGATTGCTGAAGAAGCGATAAGGAGAGGATGGATAGCGTCTAAAAGGGGGGTGGCAGTTTAAATGAACAAGCCAGGACGCTTGCTCACCGCGATGGTCACTCCATTCAATGCCGATGGAAAGGTTGATTACCGGCAAGCTCGGAATTTGGCTCAAGCTTTGCTTGACTCCGGCAGCGATGGAATAGTGGCCTCTGGCACCACAGGCGAATCTCCCACCCTTTCTGTTGAGGAGAAACTCCGGCTTTTTGCTGAGGTTAAATCGCAGATAGCCAGCAAGGGCACAATTGCCGCTGGCACAGGTACCTACAACACCAAGGAAAGCCAACAGCTAACCAAAGAGGCTGAAAAGACAGGCATCGATGCCTGTCTGCTGGTAGTTCCTTACTACAATCGACCAACCCAAGAAGGTTTGTTCCAACATTTCAAAGCCATAGCTTCGGCTACCACCCTGCCTTGCATCCTTTATAACGTCCCTTCCCGCACCGTTACCAACATCACTGCTGATACCGTAATCAGGCTAAGCCAAATCGACAATATTATCGGTGTAAAGGAAGCTAGTGGCAATCTTAACCAGGTCACCAAGATTATCCAGGGAACGAAAGATGATTTCCTGGTTTACAGTGGTAACGATAACGACACCCTCCCTATACTGACTTTGGGAGGATACGGCGTTATCAGCGTTGCCTCTCATCTGGTGGGAAACCAAATAAGCGAAATGATGCAAGAATTCCTGAACGGCAGAAACGAACAGGCAGCTAGCATCCACCGCAAGCTGCTGCCCTTAGTAGAAGCTTTGTTCATTGTTCCCAACCCCATGCCGGTTAAATATGCCTTGAATTACCTCGGGTTTCATGTAGGCAAACCACGATTGCCCCTTGTTGAGCCAGACAAAAAATCAGCCGAGCTTATTCAGGCAACCTTGAAAAA
>CAYVCJ010000023.1:12663-15498 GCA_964450165.1 uncultured Dehalococcoidales bacterium | reverse complement strand
ATCAAGGTAGGCAATGTAGAGCTCAAAAACAGGATGGTGATGCTTGCCATAGGAACAGGCTATCCCGAGCCTGATGGCATGGTTGGCGACCGCTTTATCAACTTTTGCGTTGAACGGGCGAGAGGAGGTGTGGGGCTCATCATTACCCCGTTTGCTCCCTTTGACATGGCGATTCCTGTCATTCCGGGACTATATGATGACCGCTTCATCCCTGGTGCCCGCCGGTTGACTGACGCCGTTCACGCCTACGGGACAAAGATAGCCCCTCAATTTCTGGGACAGTATTTCTGGGTGAATAAAGAAAATGGCTCGTTTGAGTTTATCGCTCCTTCAGCGGTGTTCAATAAGATGATTGGTACCACCCCTAAGGCTCTTACTTTGGAGGAGATTCATCTGCTTGTCGACGAATATGGAGAAGCGGGGCGAAGGACACGAGAAGCGGGATTTGATGCCATTGAGCTGCCCATGGGAATAGGATACCTGTTGAATCGCTTTATCTCTCCCTGCACCAATAAGAGGACCGATGAATATGGCGGCAGTCTGGAGAACAGGATGAGATTTCCCCTGGAAATCATTGACCGCATACATAAACGTGCTGGCGAGGACTATCCCATTATCTGCCGTGTTTCCGCCGAGGAATATATGGAAGGGGGACATACCCTTGAGGACTCCAAAAAGGTGGTCTCCATCCTTGAGTCAGCAGGCGTCCAGGCTATCGATGTGGAGGCGGGGTGGCATGAATGCCCTGTTCCTCTTGTCGTGATGTCTGTGCCCCGTGGTGCCTTTGTCTATCTTGCCGAGGAGATTAAGAAGGTGGTCAATGTTCCCGTGGTAGCTGCTTATCGCATCAACACCCCTGAGCTGGCAGAGCAGATTTTAACAGATGGTAAGGCTGACCTTATTGGTCTTGGGCGTGCATTGCTTGCTGACCCTGAATTTCCCAACAAGGCGAAGGAAGGAAGGAGCGATGAAATTCGCTCTTGCATTGCCTGTTCCAATTGTCTGGATAACCTTCTCACGGGGTACAAAAGTGGAATGGCGTTGCCGGCATTTTGTTCCATAAATCCCAGAATGGGGAAAGAAGCGGAATACACCATAGAGCCTGCCGGGGTTGCTAAAAGGGTGCTCATCGTTGGTGGTGGGCCTGGCGGTATGGAAGCAGCTCGAGTGGCGGCGCTGCGAGGGCATCAGGTTAGCCTTTGTGAAAAAGGTGAGGAACTGGGTGGTCAGCTCAGGGTTGCTTGCTTGCCTCCTTACAAGGATGAGCTTGGCTCCTTGATAAAAAATATGGCTACCCAGCTGAGAAAGGCTGGGGCAGAAGTCAGGCTCAACACTGAAGTTACTTCGGAGGTGGTCGAGAAGGAGAACCCCGATGTGTTAATTCTGGCTGTCGGAGCTACACCGCTCATCCCCGATATACCTGGCGTGGAGCAAGACAATGTGGTTACCGCTGTTGATGTGCTTACCCGGCGCGAGGATGTTGGTGAAACAGCAATCGTCGTTGGCGGAGGGATGGTCGGCTGCGAAACGGCAGAGTTTTTAGCCAGCCTGGGCAAGAGAGTGACCATCGTGGAGATGCTTCCCAAAATCGGTAGCGATTATGGAGCAACTTATCGACATGTTGTGCTCAGGAGACTGAGGGAGACCGGCATCAAGATGGAGACCAATGTCATGGTGGAAGAGATAACGGATAGAGGGGTAAAGGCCAAGCGAGATGGTGCCGCCAAGTTCTTCCCCGGGGATACTGTGGTGCTCGCCGTAGGGTTCAAGTCCAACAAAGGGCTTGATGAGAAATTAAGAGGCAAGGTTCCTGCTCCGTATTCCATCGGAGATTGCGTTGAACCCCGCAGGATTAAGGAGGCTATCGAGGAAGGGTTCGTCCTTGCCAAGGAGATTTAGCCGTCGCTGTGCTCTCTACTTGGTCTAGATTGCGGAGCTTGTTCCGAGTAAAACGAGGAATCCCGCTCCTCGCAATGATAAAGGAAGGTACGCCCGGTGATGACAAGAACGGAGGTGAAGTGTCATTAGTCATGTGAACGAGTACATAATCTTTACCTCAAAAGCCTTTCCTGATATACTATTGACAGTATGACAAGATATAAGCTGCCAATTGAAATCCAGCTCCTTGAAGAAGGTTACTATCTTGCCACCAGCCCTGCTCTCCCCGGTTTTCTAGTTCAAGCCGAAACAGTGGAAGAGGTGCTGCGCCTGGCGCCTGGTGCTGCTCAGAGCTTGATTGAGGCAATGCGGGAGAAAGGGGTGCCTCTTCCCCAGGCACTGCAATCTATTGGCCCACCTTTTCATGTTGAACTCCTCGTGCCGGTATGACCTACCGCGTGTTGACCAGGAAACTCCGCAAGCTGAACTGTGAGTTTCTCCGACAAGGTCCCGGTTCCCATGAAATTTGGTGGAACTCCATGAACAAACGCTTCACTACCATTCCCAAGAGCAGAGGTGACATTCCTAAAGGCACCCTGGCAGCTATTCTGCGCGACCTCAGCTTCACTATGGAAGACCTTGCCAGCAAGTAGCCTGTAGGTTTCAACTCCTGAGAACAACCCCCTGTCATTGCGAGCCCTGTTAGATGTTTACTATCAAACAGGGCGAGCCGAAGGCGTGGCAATGTCTATCGTATTACATCAACCATCATATAATCTTTCAGCGCTCCAGGCACCATGATGGTGCCATCAGCCTGCTGGTAGTTTTCCAGAACTGCGATGAAAAGGCGTGGCAATGTCTATCGTATTACGTCCACCATCATATAATCTTTCAGCGCTTCGGGCACCATGATGGTGCCATCAGCCTGCTGGTAGTTTTCCAGAACTGCGATGAAAA
>CAYVCJ010000023.1:10841-12563 GCA_964450165.1 uncultured Dehalococcoidales bacterium | reverse complement strand
GGCACCATGATGGTGCCATCAGCCTGCTGGTAGTTTTCCAGAACTGCGATGAAAAGGCGTGGCAAAGCCAACCCTGAGCCGTTCAGGGTGTGAACGAACTGAGGTTTGCCGCCACTTTCAGGCCGGTAACGAATATTTGTCCTCCGCGCCTGAAAATCGGAGCAATTACTGCACGAGCTGACTTCAAGCCATTCGTCGCACCCCGGAGCCCACATCTCGATGTCATATGTCTTGCAGGCGGCAAAGCCGAGTTCACCGCTGCAAAGTTCTCTAACCCGGTAAGGTATCTCTAGCTCTTGACCTACAGCTTCGGCATCGTTTACAAGTTTCTCCAATTCCTCATCGGATTTCTCAGGCTCGGTGAGCTTGTAAAGTTCCACTTTATCAAATTGATGTCCTCTCTTAATTCCCCTGGTATCCTTGCCTGCCGACATCTTCTCCCTGCGAAAGCAGGCGGAATAGGCGACATAATGGAGGGGCAACATTACGGCGTCCAGTATCTCATCGCGGTGCAGATTGGTTAATGGCACCTCAGCGGTGGGTATGAACCAGAAGTCGTCCTGTTCATCGTGGTACAGGTTATCGCTGAATTTGGGCAGGTTTCCCGAGCCCACCATGCATTCCCGCTTGACCATGAATGGAGGGTAGATCTCTTTGTACCCATGCTTGTTTATGTGTAAATCGAGCATGAAAGAGATAAGCGCTCGCTGGAGCTTTGCCCCCAGTCCTTTAAGAACATAGAACCGTGTCCCCGATAGCTTGACCCCCGTGGGTATATCCAGTATCCCCAGCTTTTCTCCCAGTTCCCAGTGGGGTAATGGCTTAAATGAGAAGCTCTTCGGCTCTCCCCAGCTGCGTACGGTGATATTGGATACCTCATCTTTCCCCAAAGGCACACTGGGGTGAGGTATATTGGGCAGCTCCAGTAATAATGCCTCAAGCTTTATCTTGGTCTGGTTGACCTCTTGTTGTAACGAGGAGATTTCGTCACCTATTTGCCGCATTTGAGCAATGAGCTGTTGCTTATCTCCGCCGCCCTTGCCTATTTGTTTGCTCATCTGGTTGTGTTTTGCTCTTAGCTCCTCGAGGTGCTGCAGCAAGTTGCGATGCTGCTTATCCAGTTTCACCAGGGCATCGAGGTCAAAGGCAATGCCCCTCTGCTCCAGAGCCTTTTGCACAAGCTCAGGACTTTCCCGAATAACTTTCATATCAATCATTTTGTTTTGTCTTCAACCCCTCTGTGTCATTCTGAGCCCTTCGGGCGAAGAATCTTTCAAACTGTTTACCTGCCTGCCGTCAACGGCATGAGATTGCTTCGCTGCCCCTTCGCTACACTCAGGGCTCTGGCTCACCGCAATGACGGAAGAAGCGGTGTGTGCGAGTGAGACTTTATCACTAATCACTTCCTTGTTTTGTCTTCAATTGCGGGAACAGAATAACCTCTCTTATCGAGCTTTGCCCGGTGAGCAGCATTACCAGGCGGTCGATACCTATCCCGAGCCCGCCGGTTGGTGGCATTCCATACTCCAGCGCCTCCAGAAAATCCTCATCAGCAATCTCGACTTCCTCATCCCCAACCTTTTCTCGCATCTGCTGCTTAAACCGTTCCCTCTGGTCTATCGGGTCGTTCAATTCAGTGAAGGCGTTGGCAATCTCAATCCCGTTGATAAATCCCTCAAACCTTTCCACCAGACGCTCGTTCCCTCGCTTTCTTTTCGCCAG